>DATCIC010000451.1:0-15516 GCA_036508025.1 Rhodoferax sp.
CGCATCAGCGCCGCCCCCAGGGCGCAGTTCAGACCCACGGCCAAGGGTTGCGCGTGGCGCACGCTGTGCCAAAACGCGGTGACGGTCTGGCCGCTCAAAATGCGCCCGGACGCATCCGTCACCGTGCCGCTGATGATGATGGGCAGGCGCTCACCACTGGCTTCAAAAAACTCGTCGATGGCAAACAGTGCCGCCTTGGCGTTGAGGGTGTCAAAAATGGTTTCGACCAGCAGCGCATCGGCGCCGCCTTGCACCAGCGCTTCAACCTGTTCGTAATAGGCGGCGCGCAGTTGCTCAAAAGTCACGTTGCGGGCGCCGGGGTCGTTCACGTCCGGGCTGATGCTGGCGGTTTTCGGCGTGGGGCCCAGAGCCCCCAGCACAAAACGCGGTTTGTCGGGGGTGGAAAATTTGTCGCAGGCGGCTCTAGCCAGCTTGGCCGAGGCCAGGTTCATCTCAAACGCCAGGTCGGCCATGTCGTAATCCAACTGGGCCACGCGGGTCGCGCCAAAGGTGTTGGTCTCGATCATGTCGGCCCCAGCGGCCAGGTAGCGCTCATGGATGTCGCTGATCACGTCCGGGCGCGTCAGGCTCAGCAACTCGTTGTTGCCCTTGACGTCTTTGTGGAAGTCCTTGAAGCGCTCGCCCCGGTACTGGGCTTCACCCAGCTTGAAGCGCTGGATCATGGTGCCCATGGCACCGTCCAGCACCATGATGCGGTGTTGCAGGATTTCGGGCAGCTTTTGTGCGCGGGTGTAGTGGAGTGCTTTCATAGCCGCGTATTGTAGAAAGCCGGGGGCTGGGCTGTGCGCGGTGGGACAATGGCCGCAGCGCCGCTTGGTGATTTGCGGGTTTTACCGACAAATTTATGCCAAATTGGCCTCTAGCCACCGTCCAATATACGTAAGTAGCTATTTATTCAGTAGCATCTGATTTTGTCCATTCACCTGATCCTGCAAGAAGTCTTCGGCTACGGCGCGTTCCGTGGCCCCCAGCAAGCCATCATCGAGCACGTGGTGGCGGGCGGCGACGCGCTGGTGCTGATGCCCACCGGTGGCGGCAAATCGCTGTGTTACCAGATTCCGGCGATTGCGCGCGAGCAAGCCGGCCAGGGCATCACGGTCGTGATCTCGCCCCTGATCGCGCTGATGCACGACCAGGTCGGCGCGCTGCACGAGGCCGGCATCAAAGCCGAGTTTCTGAACTCCACCTTGTCGGGCGAGCAGGCGACGCAGGTGGAGCGGCGTCTGCTGCGCGGCGACATCACTTTGCTGTACGCGGCGCCAGAACGGGTGACCCATCCGCGCTTTCTGGCGCAGCTTGATTCGTTGTACGAGCGCGGCAAACTGAGCCTGTTTGCTATTGACGAAGCGCATTGCGTGAGCCAGTGGGGTCACGACTTCCGGCCCGAATACCGGGCTTTAACGGTGTTGCATGAGCGTTATGGCAGCGTGCCGCGCATCGCGCTGACGGCCACGGCCGACGCTTTGAGCCGCGCCGACATCGTGGAGCGGCTGCAGTTGCAGGACGCTCGTCTTTTTCTAAGCAGCTTTGACCGCCCCAACATCAGTTACACCATCGTCGAGAAAACGCAGGCCACGCAGCAGTTGCTGCGCTTCATCACCGGTGAGCACATGGGCGACGCCGGCATCGTCTATTGCCAGTCGCGCAAGCGGGTGGAAGAGATTGCCAACCTGTTGTGCGACGAGGGCATTGCCGCCCTGCCCTACCACGCCGGTCTGGATGCCAAGGTGCGCCAAGCCAACCAGGACCAATTTTTGCGCAGTGAGGGCATTGTGATGGTGGCGACCATCGCCTTCGGCATGGGCATCGACAAGCCCGACGTGCGCTTTGTCGCGCATCTGGACATGCCGAAAAACATTGAGGGCTATTACCAGGAAACCGGCCGCGCCGGGCGCGACGGCCAGAGCGCACAAGCCTGGATGTGCTACGGCCTGCAAGACGTGGTGAACCAGCGCCGCATGATTGACGAGAGCCCGGCCGGGGAAGAATTCAAGCAGGGCCTGCGCGGCAAGTTGGATGCGCTGCTGGGTCTGGCCGAGGCCACCGATTGCCGACGCGTGCGGCTGCTGCATTACTTTGACGAAGAGAGTAAACCGTGCGGGAACTGCGACAACTGCCTGCACCCGCCCGCGGTCTGGGACGGCACTGACGCCGCCCGCAAACTGCTCAGCACCATCTACCGCGTGCAGCAGATGGGCGGCAGCTATGGCGCGGTTCACATCATGGATATTTTGCGGGGCAAAAGCACCGAGAAGGTGACGCAGCGCGGCCATGAAACCCTGAGTACCTTTGGTATTGGTGCCGATTTCAGCGAACTGCAGTTGCGCGGCGTGCTGCGCCAGCTGATTGCCATCGGTGCGGTGGCGGTCGACGCGCAGGCCTTCAACACCTTGCAACTCACCGATGGCTCGCGCGCCGTGCTCAAGGGCGAGGTGCCGGTGCAGTTGCGGGCTTCGATATCGAGCCCGGCCGAGCGCAAAGCCAAACGCGGCAGCACCCCTGGCGCCGTGGTCAAAGCGCCCGCTTCACTGGACGCCGAGGGTCAAGCCCGTTACCTGGCCCTGAAAGCCTGGCGCGGCGAAGTCGCCAAAGAACACAACCTGCCCGCCTACGTTATTTTTCACGATGCCACGCTGGCGGCGATTGCCGAGCGTGCCCCGCTGTCGCTTGCCGACCTGCAAGGCATCAGCGGCATCGGCGCGAAGAAGCTGGAGGCTTATGGCGAAGAAGTGTTGCGGGTGATGGTGAGCACGTGAGTGCCCCTCAATAAATTTCCACCGCGATGGCGCGCACATGCTGTAACAGCAGCTTGGCCCCGGGTGACAGCAATTGATCGCGCCGCATGATGATGCCAAAACTGTCCATCTTGCAGGGCAGGTCGATGGGCAGAATGGCCAGTTCGCTGGAGCGAACATAATAGCGGGCCACCTCCAGTGGCATCACATGCAAAAAATCGGTTTGCTGCAGCAGGCTGGTGATCGCTGAAATGGCGGTGGTCTCCACGACGTTGGCGGGCGTCTCCAGCTCAAGGCGGCGAAACATCATGTCAAACTGGTGGCGCAGAATGCTGCCGCGCGGCGACAGGATCCAGTTGGCGGCGGCCAGATCGTTCAAGCTGAGATCGCTGCGCGCCAGCAAGGGATGGCCAACGCGCGCGACGGCGCACTCGGTTTCCTCCGATAAGTCCTCATACAACAGGTCCAGATCATCTTCCTGCTCCCGAATTCGCGCGATCAGGAAATCGAGTTGCCCGTGCTTCAGGCGTTCCACCAGCTCATTGCTGGTACCGACCTCAACGCCGATGCACAGGCGTGGGGCTTCCTGCTTGGTCCGCGCGATGGCCTGCGGTACCAGCGTCGTGGAGGGCGTGATGATCACGCCGATGTCAACCTGGCCTGACAGGCCGGCTTGCAGCGTGGCAATCGAATCCTGACCTTGTGACAGATTGGTGAGTGCCATGCGGACATGGCGGATCATGGTTTCGCCATACAGCGTTGGCCGTACGCCGCGCGGCAGCCGCTCAAAAAACGGCACGCCAAAGAGCTCCTCAATGTCTTTGAGCATCTTCGACGCGGCGGGCTGGCTCATGTGGGTCTCTTTGGCCGCCTGATGAAGATTGCGTGCCTCGTCCAGCGCGAGCAACAGGAACATCTGGCGGGTTTTGAGCTTGGTACGCGTGCGCCGCGCCGCGTCGTTGTCATGGTCATTCATGGGTCTGGAGGTGTCAGTGGCGAAGGGAGTCAGCACGAGTGCGTACAGTTGATGGCTTAATTGATATAAAAAATGATATCGATTTCACATATTAATTCATTTGTTTTGTATTTCGACCGCACCTAAGATGGCGCCGATTGCAACCCAAAAGATTGAAGGAGACTCGGATGTCCAACCCGCCCAAACGTGTATTGCGGTCTGCCGCCTGGTTCGGAGCCGCCGACAAAAACGGCTTCATGTACCGCAGCTGGATGAAGAACCAGGGCATTCCGGATCATGAATTTCAGGGCAAGCCGATCATTGGCATCTGCAACACCTGGTCTGAGCTAACCCCCTGCAACGCGCACTTTCGCAAGATTGCCGAACATGTGAAGCGCGGCATTTCCGAGGCGGGCGGCTTCCCGGTCGAGTTTCCGGTGTTCTCCAACGGTGAGTCCAACTTGCGCCCTACCGCCATGCTGACACGCAACCTGGCCAGCATGGACGTGGAAGAATCAATTCGTGGCAACCCGATGGATGCAGTCGTGCTGCTGGTGGGTTGCGACAAGACCACGCCCGCGCTGCTAATGGGTGCTGCCAGCTGCGACATTCCAACCATCGTGGTGACCGGTGGCCCGATGCTGAACGGCAAGCACGAAGGCCGTGACATCGGCTCCGGCACGGTGGTCTGGCAGCTGCACGAGGCCGTCAAGGCGGGGCAAATCACCCTGAACCAGTTCATGTCGGCCGAAGCCGGCATGTCGCGTTCGGCCGGAACCTGCAACACCATGGGCACCGCCTCCACCATGGCCTGCATGGCCGAGGCGCTGGGCACCTCGCTGCCGCACAACGCCGCCATTCCGGCAGTCGATTCCCGCCGCTACGTGCTGGCGCACATGTCGGGCATGCGCATCGTGGACATGGTGTGGGAAGACCTGAAGCTGTCCAAAATCCTGACGCGCGAAGCGTTTGAGAACGCCATTCGGGTCAATGCGGCCGTTGGCGGTTCCACCAATGCCGTGATTCACCTCAAAGCGATTGCCGCCCGCATCGGCGTGCCGCTGGCGCTGGAAGACTGGACTACCGTTGGCAAGGGCACGCCAACGCTGGTTGACCTGCAACCGTCAGGCCGCTTCCTGATGGAGGATTTCTATTACGCCGGTGGTCTGCCGGGCGTGCTGCGCCGGATGGGCGAGGGCGGCCTGTTGCCGCACAAGGATGCGCTGACGGTCAACGGCAAGTCGATCTGGGAAAACGTGCTGGACGCCCCGATCCACAACGCCGAAGTCATCCGGCCCCTCGACAAACCGCTGGTCGCGGATGGCAGCATCTGCATCCTGCGCGGCAATCTGGCGCCGCGTGGTGCGGTGCTGAAACCGTCAGCGGCCACGCCCGCGCTGATGAAACACCGGGGCAAAGCGGTCGTCTTCGAGGATATTGACCACTACAAGGCGCGCATCGGTGCCCCGGACCTGGAGGTCGATGCCGACTCGGTGCTGGTGCTCAAGAACTGCGGCCCCAAGGGCTATCCCGGCATGGCCGAAGTCGGCAACATGGGCTTGCCGCCAAAACTGCTGGCGCAGGGCATTACGGACATGGTTCGCATCTCGGACGCCCGCATGAGCGGCACGGCCTACGGCACCGTGGTGCTGCATGTGGCGCCCGAAGCAGCGGCCGGCGGGCCACTGGCCATCGTCCGCGACGGCGACTGGATATCCCTTGACAGCTATGCCGGCAAGCTCGATCTGGAGCTTAGCGACTTGGAAATCGCGCAGCGCCAGGCTGAACTGCAGGCCAAGCCCGCAGCGCCGGCCAAGGGCGGCTACCAGCAGTTGTACATTGACCGGGTGCTGCAGGCCGACGAAGGCTGCGATTTCGATTTTCTGGTCGGCTGTCGCGGTGCCGAGGTTCCCAAACATTCGCACTGAGCACGCGTTGCGTGATTTTGAAAGATCCCCATGACTCAGTCCAAGAACGTCCGCTACCAAGGCGTATTTCCGGTTGTGCCCACGACGTTCACAGAAGAAGGTGAACTCGATCTGGCAAGCCAAAAACGTTGCGTCGATTTCATGATCGATGCGGGCTCCAACGGCCTGTGCATTCTGGCCAACTTTTCGGAGCAGTTTTTACTCTCGGACGCAGAGCGTGACGTGCTGACCCGAACCATGCTGGAGCATGTAGCCGGCCGGGTGCCGGTGATTGTGACCACCACCCACTTCAGCACCCAGGTCTGCGCTCATCGCAGCCGGCGCGCCGAGGAACTGGGCGCGGCCATGGTGATGGTGATGCCGCCCTACCATGGCGCCACCTTTCGCGTCTCCGAAGACAAGATTTACGAGTTCTACGCCGGCGTGTCGGACGCCCTCGATATTCCCATCATGATCCAGGACGCGCCCGCCAGCGGCACCGTTCTGTCGGCTGCCTTTCTGGCCCGCATGGCCACGGAGATCAAGCAGGTGTCCTATTTCAAGATCGAAACCGCTGGTGCTGCCTCCAAGCTGCGCGAACTGATCCGCCTGGGCGGAGCTGCCATTGAAGGCCCGTGGGACGGTGAAGAAGCCATCACCCTGCTGCCCGATCTGGACGCCGGTGCCACTGGTGCGATGACTGGCGGCGGGTATCCCGATGGCATCCGTCTTATCGTCGATGCCTACGCCGCTGGCCGGCGCGAAGAAGCGGCCGCCATTTACCAGCAATGGCTGCCCCTGATCAACTATGAAAACCGTCAAGGCGGCATCCTGAGCGCCAAGGCGCTGATGAAGGAAGGCGGCGTCATCGCTTGCGAAGCGCCCCGCCATCCCTGGCCTTCCATGCACCCCGCGGTTCGCGCGGGCCTGTTAGAGACCGCACAGCGCCTGAACCCGATGGTTCTGCGCTGGGGCAAGTAAATTCAAGATACCAAGGATCTATCATCGTGACCATTCAAAAACACGACAACCTGATCAACGGCCAATGGATTGCGGGTGCCAAGTACGCCCCCAACATCAATCCGTCCAATATTGCCGACGTCATCGGCGACTACACCCAGGCCGATGCCGCGCAGCTCGATGCAGCGGTCAAGGCCGCCCAAGCCGCCTTCCCCGCCTGGTCCACCGGCAACATCCAGGCCAGAGCCGATGCGCTGGACAAAATCGGCACCGAAATCCTGGCCCGGCGTGAAGAACTCGGCACCCTGCTGGCCCGTGAAGAAGGTAAAACCAAACCCGAAGGCATTGGTGAGGTCACACGCGCCGGCAACATCTTCAAGTTCTACGCCGGCGAGTGCCTGCGCCTGAGCGGTGAAATCGTGCCCTCGGTACGCTCCGGCGTCAGCGTCGAGATCACCCGCGAGCCTGTGGGCGTGATCGGCCTGATCACGCCCTGGAACTTCCCCATCGCTATTCCCGCGTGGAAGACCGCCCCAGCGCTGGCCTATGGCAACTGCGTGGTGCTCAAACCGGCGGACCTGGTGCCCGGCTGTGCCTGGGCCCTGGCCGAGATCATCAGCCGCAGCGGCATCCCGGCGGGCGTGTTCAATCTGGTGATGGGCCGCGGCAGCGTCATCGGTGACCCGCTGGTCAACCACCCCGGCATCAACGCCATCAGCTTCACCGGCTCGCAAGGCGTGGGCAATCGCATTGCCCAGCAATGCGCTGTGAACCTGAAGAAGGTGCAGCTTGAGATGGGTGGCAAGAACCCGCAGGTCATTCTGGACGATGCTGACCTGGCGCAGGCGGTCGAACTCAGCGTGCAAAGCGCGTTCTTCGCCACCGGCCAGCGCTGCACGGCAGCGAGCCGGCTGATCGTCACCGACGGCATTTACCCCAAGTTCCTTGACGCCATGAAACAACGCATGGCGGGCCTCAAAATTGGGGACGCTTTAGCCGCCGGCATCGACATCGGCCCGGTGTCTTCCCAAGCCCAGCTCGAGCAGGACATGAGCTACGTGGAGATCGGCAAGGCCGAAGGCGCCTTACTGGTCGCCGGCGGTGAGCGCCTGCAGTGCAGCACCGAGGGCTTTTACATGGCGCCTGCGCTCTTGACCGACACCACAGCGGCCATGCGCATCAACCGGGAAGAAGTGTTCGGCCCGGTGGCCAGCATCATCCGCGTCAAGGGCTATGAAGAAGCACTGCTAGAGGCCAACAACACACCGTATGGGCTCTCAAGCGGCATTGCCACCACATCGCTGAAATACGCCACCCACTTCAAACGCCATAGCCAGGTCGGCATGGTCATGGTGAATCTGCCAACCGCCGGGGTCGATTACCACGTGCCGTTTGGTGGCCGCAAGGGATCGAGCTACGGCTCGCGTGAGCAGGGCCGTTATGCGCAGGAGTTCTTCACCACGGTGAAAACAGCCTATATTGGCAGTTGAGTACTCCACCGCGACCGTCGGGAAGCAGTTGCCGGCCCACGAGTGACTGCCATGGGTGCAAGCGTTGACCGTTCGGCTGTGGCCGACAAGCGACCATCGCAGGATGAACCTGAACGACAGCTTCGGGTCCCATTGCCGAGACTCACGGGTGGGCACGCGGCCGTCGGCCACTGACTTCTCGCAGTCTGCGCCTACCGGTTAAGTAACTAAGAGAAACGACACCCCAGGAACGGCTCTGAAATACCGTCATAGCTGTTGGCAGGGTTTTCAGGGATATTGGTCGGTCTTTTAGAATAGGGGGCAGTTTGTGCGGCCTTCTTGAGGCTTTGCGGGACAGACTACTAATGGCGAAGCAATTTTCGCTCTGTCT
Organism: Rhodoferax sp.; assembly: GCA_036508025.1. Lineage (GTDB taxonomy): Bacteria > Pseudomonadota > Gammaproteobacteria > Burkholderiales > Burkholderiaceae_C > Rhodoferax. The sequence continues at coordinate 8,439 of DATCIC010000451.1, forward strand.
CCAACTAATTAGAAACTAGCTACAGGGTTTATATGACATCAACACTCCTCACCGTTCAACCGGGTTCCTTTCTCACGCTGCATTACCGCATGGCCGGGCCGGTCGGTGATGTGATCAACACCTTTGACGGCAAACCCGCCACGTTGACGCTGGGCACCGGCGAGTTGTCACCCACTCTGGAGGCTTATTTGCTGGGTTTGCCAGAGGGCACCCACACCACGTTTGAGCTGCCTGCGGGCACTGCATTTGGCCCGCACAACCCGGCCATGCTGCAATGGCTGGCGCGCCAGGAATTGATCGACATGGGTGAGCCCGACGAAGAGTACCAAGTCGGCGATGTGCTGCACTTTCCCACCCCCGACGGCAAAGGAAAATTTGCCGGCTCGGTGCAGGATTTCAGAAGTAATGAGAAGGGCGACGCCGTGTTGTTTGACTTCAACCACCCGCTGGCCGGTCGTGCCGTGACTTTTGAAGTGCATGTGATCGGCATTCTGTGACTGCCAGCGCACCCCAGGAAATCCTGCTGGCCGCGCCGCGCGGCTTTTGCGCTGGCGTCGACCGGGCCATCGAGATTGTGGAGCGGGCGCTGCAAAAATTTGGTGCGCCGATCTATGTGCGCCATGAAATTGTGCACAACACTTATGTAGTGAATGACTTGAAGGCCAAAGGCGCTATATTTATTGAAGCGCTGGATGACGTGCCAAAGGGGGCTACGCTCATTTTTTCGGCCCATGGCGTGAGCCGGGCTGTGCAGTTGGAGGCTGCCGCCCGGGGATTTCAGATTTTTGACGCCACCTGCCCGCTGGTGACCAAAGTGCATGTGGAAGTCGCCAAGCTGCATAAAGAAGGCTATGAATTCATCATGATCGGCCACAAGGGGCACCCCGAGGTTGAGGGCACCATGGGCCAGATCGAGAGCGGCATTCATTTGGTGGAGAGTGTGCTTGACGTGGCGCGCATCAACCCGGTGCAGACCGAAAAGCTGGCCGTGGTGACGCAAACCACGCTCAGTGTGGACGACGCGGCTGACATTGCGGCTGCCATCAAGGCACGGTTCCCGATGGTGCGCGAGCCCAAGCAACAAGACATTTGCTACGCCACGCAAAACCGGCAGGACGCCGTCAAAGTGATGAGCCCGTTGGTTGATGTTGTGATTGTGGTGGGTAGCCCGACCAGCTCCAACAGCAACCGGCTACGTGAAGTGGCGCGTAAGCTTAGCACCGAGAGCCACATGGTGGACGGCCCGGATGAGTTGCAGGCGCAGTGGTTTGAGGGCCGCCAACACGTGGGTTTGACCGCCGGTGCCTCCGCCCCCGATATCCTGGTACGCCAAGTGATTGACCGCATCAAGGCACTGGGCGCGGTGTCGGTGCGCACCATGGACGGCCTACCCGAGACCGTCAAGTTTCCGTTGCCAAAGGGACTCAAATTGAAGCCCTAATCACTATTAAGTTAATAGCTGTTTACGCAATGGCAGCAAGGGCTACAAGCTAATTTATTCTATAAAACTATCATGCTAGACATCACCCTGTTACGAAAAGACCTCGACTCGGTCATCGCGCGCCTCCAGACCCGCAAATCACCGCAAGCCTTTCTCAATGTGGATGCTTTCAAAACGCTGGAGGCCGAGCGCAAGACGATTCAGATGCGCACCGAAGAGCTGCAGGGCAAGCGCAATACCTTGAGCAAACAAATTGGCCAGCTCAAGGCCAAGGGCCCGTCCGCTCAGGCGCAGTCGGACGCGGTCATGGCCGAGGTGGCAGGTCTGAAGGCTGAGCTGGAAGCCTCTGCTACCCGCCTGGAGCAAATTCAGCTTGAGTTGCAGGCGCTGTTGCTGGGCGTGCCCAACTTGCCACACGAGAGTGTGCCTGTGGGTGCGGACGAGCATGGCAATGTCGTGGTGCGCACCTGGGGCACGCCAAAAGCGTTTGCTTTTGAGGTGAAAGACCACGTTGATATCGGCACGCCGCTGGGGCTCGACTTTGAGCTTGGCGTCAAACTCACCGGCGCGCGCTTCACGGTCATGAAAGGCCCGATTGCCCGGCTGCACCGGGCGCTGTCGCAGTTCATGCTGGACGTGCAAACCCAGGAACATGGCTATACCGAGTGCTACACGCCCTATATCGTCAATGCGCAAAGCATGCGCGGCACCGGACAGTTGCCCAAGTTTGAAGGCGACTTGTTTGCGGCCAAAAAAGGTGGGCAAGAGGCTGAAGCGGCCCCTGACAACAGCGCACTTTATTTGATTCCAACCAGCGAGGTACCACTGACCAACTTTGTGCGCGACGTGGTGCTTGCCGAGTCCGATCTGCCGATGAGGCTCACTGCGCACACGCCCTGTTTTCGCTCCGAGGCTGGCAGTGCCGGGCGCGACACGCGTGGCCTGATTCGCCAGCATCAGTTTGACAAGGTCGAAATGGTGCAGATCGTGCATCCCGATAAAAGCTACGAGGCGCTGGAACAGATGACTGGCCATGCTGAAGCCATTTTGCAAAAGCTGGGCCTGCCCTACCGGGTGATGAGCCTGTGCACCGGAGACATGGGTTTTGGTGCCAGCAAAACCTACGATCTGGAAGTTTGGTTGCCGGCGCAAAACACCTTCCGCGAAATCAGTTCGGTGTCGAACTGCGAGGCCTTCCAGGCGCGCCGCCTGCAAGCCCGATTCAAGAACGCACAGGGCAAGAACGAGCTGGTGCACACCCTCAATGGCTCGGGCCTGGCGGTTGGGCGAACGCTGGTGGCGGTGTTGGAAAATTACCAGAATGCCGATGGTTCGGTCACCGTGCCGCAGGCCTTGCGGCCTTATGTGGGGGGTCAAAAAATTCTGGGCGCCACCACCATGAATGACATGGATATGTAGCTTGCCATGAACCTGCGCCTATTGCTGCCGGGAGTCCGCCCATGAAAAAAGCTCTTTCACTATTTTTTATTTAGTGAAAGAGCTTTTTTTTTGGCGGAGAGGGTGGGATTCGAACCCACGGTACCTTGCGGTACGCCTGATTTCGAGTCAGGTACATTCGGCCACTCTGCCACCTCTCCTTGGACTCAAGCTTTCGATTGTAGCAGTGGCCCCGACTGCGATTTACCTGGTTTTGGCATCGAGCAACGCTTGCAGGGCAGTATCAATGTCCTGGGTTTGCACGTCCAGGCCCCATTGCAACTGGTTTTTCAGTTCATTCAAGGCGCTCGCACCTTGGGTCTGCAGCGTGGCAATGGTTTGGCCTGCTACTTTGGGTGAAGCAAAGCCAGTGCTTTGCAGCAGCAATCGGCCCTGCGCATCTAGAAATTTGAAGTAAAACTGGCCGTCACTTTCGCGGTATTGCTTGAAGACCGGCAAGGCCGACTTGATGGATTTGGCGGTTTGCTTGCTTTGCGTGCGCAGGTCTCGCAGCCCGACTGCCTGGCGCAATTGGCCCATGAACGGAGTGGCAATGTTGCGGGCTTTGACAGCGCCCGCGCGCAGGATGGACTCGATTCGGGCGGGGTCGTCCAGCAGTGCCTGATAAACCTCGCGCAGCGGTGCAATTTCGTCGTCAATGCGTTCAAAAACAATTTTTTTGGCGTCTGCCCACGAGATGCCGTCGGCATAGCCTTGGCGCAGCGCGGCGGTTTCATCCGGTGTGGCAAAGGCCTGGTAAATCTGGAACAGGGCAGAGCCTTCAGTGTCTTTGGGCTCACCTGGTGCGCGTGAATCGGTGACGATGCTGCCGATGAGTTTTTTGAGCTGCGCGCGCGGCGCAAACAGGGGGATGGTGTTGTCGTAGCTCTTGCTCATCTTGCGCCCGTCCAGGCCGGGCAGGGTGGCGACGTTGTCTTCAATTTCGGCTTCGGGCGGCACAAAGTGATCGCCATAGCGGTGGTTGAAGCTGTACGCCATGTCGCGCGCCATTTCGATGTGCTGCACTTGATCGCGTCCGACCGGCACTTTGTGCGCATTGAACATCAAGATGTCGGCACCCATCAGCACCGGATACATGAAGAGACCCGCGCTCACGTCCGAGTCGGGGTCAGCACCGGCTGTGGTGTTTTTGTCAACCGCCGCCTTGTAGGCGTGCGCCCGGTTCAGTACGCCCTTGCCAATCACGCAGGGCAGCAGCCAGGTAAGTTCCGGAATTTCGGGAACATCGGACTGGCGATAGAAAACTACGCGCTCGGGGTCTAGCCCGGCGGCCAGCCAGCTGGCGGCTATTTCCAGCGTGGAGCGCTGGATGCGCGCCGGTTCATCAATCTTGATCAGCGCGTGGTAGTCGGCCAGAAAATAAAAACTTTCTACGTCTGCCCTGAGACTGGCCCGCACCGAAGGCCGGATGGAGCCGACATAGTTGCCGAGATGGGGGGTGCCGGAGGTGGTGATACCGGTCAGAAAGCGCGTGGAACTCATGAAAGAAAATTTCTTGAACAGTAGGGGCGGCAGGCTAGCCAAAAATCATGGCAATAGGGCTGAGCAAGATGTCAAGCACAAAGTAGCTCAGCGTCATCAAGGGCTGCAACCACAACGTGCTGACAACGCCTGAAATCACCAGTGCCATCACAATGAAAAAGCCCCAGGGCTCTATCCGCGAGACCAGTTCGGCCTGGCGGTAGGGCAGCAATCCGACCAGAATGCGCCCACCATCCAGCGGCGGCAGCGGGAACAGGTTGAAGGCAAACATTACCAGATTCACCAGAATGCCGCCTTGTGCCATCTTGATAAAAAAGGGCTCGGTCACGCCCGTGCCTTTGAGTACGTAAAACAGTGCGCCCCACAGAAAGGCCTGAATGAAATTGACGCCCGGCCCGGCCAGCGCCACCCAGATCATGTGGCGTTTAGGGTTGCGCAGCTTGTCAAAGCGCACGGGCACCGGCTTGGCATAGCCAAACAGGAACGCCCCCGAGGTCGCAAAGTACAGCAGCAGCGGCATCAAAATCGTGCCCACGGGGTCAATGTGCTTGAGCGGGTTGAGCGTGACGCGCCCCAGCATGTAGGCGGTGTTGTCGCCAAAATGATGGGCGACGTAGCCGTGCGCAGCCTCGTGCACCGTAATGGCGAACAGCACCGGCAGCGCGTACAAGGCAACGGTTTGAATCAGGTTGGCAATATCCATGGGGTCAATATCTAATGGGGGTGATCAGCGGCTTACAGGCCAAGGGCGGCCAGCGAGCCTCGACCCTGGCGAACAATGACCGGCTCGGATTCGGTCAGATCGACGACTGTGGTGGGCTCCCGCGGGCAGGCACCGGCGTCAATCACGGCCGCAATCTGGCTTTTGTAACGCACACGAATTTCCTGTGCGTCATTGATGGGCTCGGTCTCACCCGGCGGGATCAAGGTGGTTGCCAGCAGCGGGCCGTGGTGCAGGTCGAGCAGCGCCTGCAAGACCTTGTGCTCGGGCACGCGCAGGCCAATGGTCTTGCGTGACGGGTGGCTCAGGCGACGCGGTACTTCCTTGCTGGCTTGCAGAATGAAGGTGTAAGGCCCGGGTGTGGCCGACTTGATGCGCCGAAATTGCTGGTTGTCCACCTGCGCGTAGTTGGCCAGTTCCGAGAGGTCGCGGCACAACAGCGTGAGGTGGTGCTTGTCGTCGACGCCGCGGATTTGGCGCAGTTTGTCGGCCGCCGCCTTGTCGTCCAGGTGGCAGACCAGCGCGTAGCTGGAGTCGGTCGGCACCGCCAGGATCTCGCCCTGGTCGAGCAGGGCGATGGCCTGCTTGAGCAAGCGGGGTTGCGGGTTGACAGGGTGAACTTCGAACAGTTGAGGCATGGGCGTATTGTCGGTGAAGTTGGGTCAATCAGAGCGGCGCAGCTTGGTCACCTCGTGCGCTGACAACAACGCATTGCCCACGCCGCTGGCCGCGATCACGGCAATGCCCAACCAGGCCAGCGCGTCAGGCACATGCTTGAACACCAGCCAGCCCGCTACCGTGGCGAAAGCAATTTGTGCGTACAGATAAGGCGTGAGCACCGGCGCCGAGGCGCGGGCATAGGCCCGAATCAACATCAAGTGGCCAAAAGTGCCCAAAAATCCAACCAGCAAAAACAAGGGCCAGTAGGTCAGCAGGGCCGCGGTACTCCAGTTGAAAACCACAATCGGGCTCATGACGACCGCACCCGCCAGACCGGTGTAAAAGTGCGTCGTGTAAGGGTTTTCTTCGCCACTCAAGCGGCTGGTGAGCACCTGAAACCAACCGTAGGTCGTCACCAACACCACGGGGAACAGCAGGGCCCAACTAAAGACCTGGCCTCCGGGCCGCACCACCAGCAAGACCCCGACCAGGCCTGCTGCCATCAGCAGCCAGCGCCGATGCGAGACGTGCTCTTTCAAAATCCAGGCGGCCATCGCGGTGGCCGCCAGCGGCGATAGCATCACCATGGCAGTGAACTCGCCCACCGGCAGGTGCTGAAGACCAAAAAACGAGCAGGCGCTGGTAATGAGCAACAGCACGCCGCGCAGCGTTTGAAAGCGCGGATTCGGGGTGGTGAACAAACTGCGCTTTTGCACCGGAAAGCGCAGTGCAAAGGTCACTACCGCCTGAAACGCATAACGAAACCACAGCAGCATCAGCACCGGCACCAGCGTGACGCCGTATTTGGTGACGGTGTCGAGGATCGCAAAGGCCAGTGTCGCCAGCACAATCAAAGCAATGCCAGCGCCTTGCTGGGTGCGCCAGAATGTCATGGGTGAACTAATGAGTGGCGGGGACGACGGCCCCCGGGTTCGGGCGAGACGCGACCTGAATGCGGTCGGCCAGCAATTCCCAAACTGGCGTCAGCGCAGCCGCTAAAGACGGCAAGGTGCCGATCTCGGTGTGGCTTTCGTCGGGGCTGTGGAAGTCGCTGCCGCGCGAGGCCGCCAGAGCAAACTCGCGTGCCGTGTCGGCGTAGCTGATGTATTCGGCGGGCGTGTGGCTGCCGGTGACCACTTCGACGCCGCGCCCGCCATGGCCCTTGAATTCGGTAAACAGGGCAAATTCTTCATTGGCAGAAAACTTGTAGCGCGCCGGGTGCGCCATCACCGCCATGCCACCGGCCTGCGTGATCCAGGTCACCGCGTCTTTCAGGCTGGCCCAGCGATGTTCCACAAACCCGGGCTTGCCTTCGG
>DATCIC010000452.1:0-3700 GCA_036508025.1 Rhodoferax sp.
CAAGACCCTGGTCCCTGCCATCATTGCCGAACTCAAGAAGCAGGGCGCTGACGATATTGTGGTTTTTGTCGGTGGTGTGATTCCACGACAGGACTACGCCATGCTTTACGAGGCTGGTGTCAAAGGCATTTACGGCCCCGGCACGCCGATACCGGCCAGTGCCAAGGATGTGCTGGCACAGATCAAGAAAGCGCTGGCAGTTCAGAAGTAGTTGGTATATATTATTGGTATGTACCAATTCAAAGGACTACGCCATGCCGATTCCAACACCCAGCACAGCCAAGGTATTCACGACGGGCCGCAGTCAAGCCGTGCGGCTGCCCAAGGAGTTTCGTTTTGATACCCCGGAGGTCTACATTGAGCGCAAGGGCGATGCCGTCATCCTTCGCCCGAAGCTCAGCAAAGATGAATGGTGGCAGAAGATGGAGAAAATCCTGGATGCCTTTGAAGGCATGCCCGATGAAATTGAGCGGGATCGCTCAGGTTTGAGCGATCCGGTGAGTTTTGACTGAGCGCGTCCATGTATCTACTTGACACCAATATCTGTGCCTATTTCATGACGCGAAAGTACCCATCGGTCGCGGATAGGTTTCGGGCGACTGATCCCAAGGCCTTGTTTGTTTCGTCCATCACGGCCGGGGAACTCGCCTATGGCGTGGAAAATAGTTCCCGCATCGAATCGAACCGCATCAATTTCACGCATTTTTTGGCGTTGATGCAAATAGTCCCATGGGAGGCGAATGCCATTTGGCACTATGGCCTGCATAAAACTCGCCTGAAGAATGCCGGCACCAAGATCGGCGAAATCGACCTTCTGCTGGGCTGTCAAGCCCTGGCGATGGGCGCCATCTTTGTCACCAACAACACGCGGGAGTTTGAGCGCATTGAGGGTTTGAAACTGGAGAACTGGGTTGCCTGATGTTTGAATCCATTCTGCTTGGCCCGTCACTGCAGCAGCGCCGCGCCATCGCCAAAGCCATCACCCTGCTCGAATCTACCCGCACCGACCACCGCGCGCAGGCTGATGACTTGCTCACGGCCTTGCTGCCTCACACCGGAAAATCCTTCCGTCTCGGCATCAGCGGCGTGCCGGGCGTTGGCAAATCCACCTTCATCGAGGTGCTGGGCCTGTACCTGATCGGGCAGGGTCACCGCGTGGCGGTGCTGACCATTGACCCCTCCAGCACGGTCTCGGGTGGATCGATCCTGGGCGACAAGACGCGCATGGAAAAGCTCTCGGTGCATGAGCACGCTTACATCCGCCCCAGCCCCAGCGGCGGCACGCTCGGCGGCGTGGCCGAAAAGACGCGTGAAGCGATGCTGGTGTGTGAGGCCGCAGGTTATGACGTGGTGATTGTCGAAACCGTGGGCGTCGGCCAATCCGAGACGGCGGTGGCCAACATGACCGACATGTTTGTGCTGATGCAACTGCCCAACGCGGGTGACGATCTGCAAGCGATCAAAAAAGGCGTGATGGAGCTGGCCGATCTGGTGGTGATCAACAAGGCTGATATTGACCCCCATGCTGCCACGCGGGCGCAAGCGCAGATCACCTCGTCACTGCGCTTGCTGGGCTTGCATGGCAACCCGGAACATGCGCATCACAATGAAGCAATCTGGCATCCGCAAGTGATTCAAATCAGTGCTCTGAAAGGGCAGGGCGTGGAAACCTTCTGGGCTTCGGTGCAGCATTTCAAGGCACTGCAAACACAAAGTGGCAATTTCGCCGCACGCCGCCAGCAGCAATCACTGGCCTGGATGTGGGAGCGCATTGACGCTGGTTTGAAGCAGGCGTTTCGCCAGCACCCGCAAGTGCAGGCGCTACTGCCCCAACTGACCCAGGCGGTGCTGGAGGGCCGCATGGCGGCCTCCACTGCAGCACGAAATTTGCTTCTAGCCCAGGTAAATAGGGCGTAGTTAGCTATAAAAATAGTAGTACACATCGACCGAGACGATCACACCTTAAGAAAGAGAAAACCATGCACGACATCCTTGAACAACTTGAAGCCAAACGCGAGCTTGCGCGCTTGGGGGGTGGCCAAAAGCGCATTGACGCGCAACACAAAAAAGGCAAGCTGACCGCCCGCGAGCGCCTGGAATTGCTGCTTGATGAGGGCACGTTTGAAGAGTGGGACATGTTCGTCGAGCACCGTTGTGTTGATTTCGGCATGCAGGACCAGAAGATTCCGGGCGATGGCGTGGTCACCGGCTACGGCATGATCAACGGCCGCCTGGTGTTTGTCTTCAGCCAGGATTTCACCGTGTTTGGTGGTGCCTTGAGTGAGGCGCACGCGGAAAAAATTTGCAAGGTGATGGACCAGGCCATGAAAGTTGGCGCGCCGGTGATTGGTTTGAACGACTCGGGCGGTGCCCGTATTCAGGAAGGTGTGGCGTCTCTGGGCGGTTACGCTGATGTGTTCCAGCGCAACGTGATGGCCAGCGGCGTGGTGCCGCAGATCAGCATGATCATGGGCCCGTGTGCCGGGGGTGCCGTGTACTCACCTGCCATGACCGACTTCATCTTCATGGTCAAAGATAGTTCCTACATGTTCGTCACCGGTCCCGAGGTGGTGAAGACCGTCACGCACGAAGAGGTGACGGCCGAAGAGCTGGGCGGCGCCATCAGCCACACCACCCGGAGCGGCGTGGCCGATCTGGCGTTTGAGAACGATGTGGAAGCGCTCTTGATGCTGCGCCGCCTCTACAACTACCTGCCGCTCAACAACCGCGAGAAAGCACCGGTGCGCCGCAGTGGTGACCCGGCCGACCGCATGGACCTGAGCCTGGACTCGTTGGTGCCCGACAACGCCAACAAGCCCTATGACATGAAAGAGCTGATCGTCAAGACGGTAGACGACGGTGACTTTTTTGAGCTGCAACCCGAGTACGCCAAGAACATCCTGATTGGCTTTGGCCGCATGGAAGGCCAGACCGTGGGCATTGTGGCCAATCAGCCGCTGGTGCTGGCGGGCTGCCTGGACATCAAGAGCTCGATCAAGGCGGCGCGCTTTGTGCGCTTTTGCGACGCCTTCAACATCCCGGTCATCACCTTTGTCGATGTGCCCGGCTTCATGCCCGGCACGGCGCAGGAGTACGGCGGCATCATCAAGCACGGTGCCAAGCTGCTGTATGCCTTTGCCGAGTGCACGGTGCCCAAGATTACCGTCATTACCCGCAAGGCCTACGGTGGCGCCTATGACGTGATGAGCTCCAAGCACCTGCGTGGTGACGTCAATTTTGCCTGGCCGAATGCTGAAATTGCGGTCATGGGCGCCAAGGGCGCGGTTGAAATCATCTTCCGCGAAGACAAGGGCGATCCGGTCAAGCTGGCGGCCAAGGAAGCCGAGTACAAAGCCCGCTTTGCCAACCCCTTTGTGGCCGGCGCGCGCGGCTTCATTGACGACGTGATCCTGCCGCACGAAACCCGCAAGCGCATCTGCCGCTCGCTGGTCATGCTGCGCGACAAGAAGATTGAAAACCCGTGGCGCAAACACGGCAATATTCCGCTTTAACTCCTGTTAAGGTTTTATATGAAGTTGTATCGCGCTGGATCGGGCTGCCCGGGTGCTCTGCTCCGTGTCCCCCGGCCTGCGGCCTCCTCCTTGACCTGCGCAGAACACCCAGGCACCCCGACCCCGGCATCTTGGTATTCGAGTGCGAAAAACAGAGTCAGCACTTCGCAGCGGCAGGCCGGGGGTGT
>DATCIC010000453.1:0-3061 GCA_036508025.1 Rhodoferax sp.
CAACAACGCGCTGTGGCTGGCCTGCGTCAACGGTGAACCGGGCCTGATCCGCACGCTGGTGGCCAAAGGCGTTCCCATCGACCATGCCAACCTGGTGGCGGCCACCGCGCTGATGTACGCCGCCTCCTCCGGCAAGCACGTGGTTGTGGCCACACTGCTGGACCTCGGCGCGGACCCGTACCGGCTCTCGCAAGACGATTTCAGCGCGCTCGACATGGCGGCCAGCCTCGAATGTCTGCAACTGCTGCGGTCCGCCACGCGCCGCCAAGCCGCTTGGTCCACCACTGATTGAGAGGACGCACCATGACCCACCTTGTCTTCTTTGAAAAGCCCGGCTGTGGCGGCAACGCCCGCCAGCGCGCCGCGCTGGAAGCGGCCGGTCACACGCTGGAGCGGCGCAACTTGCTGACGGCCCACTGGACGATTGAGAGCCTGCTGGCCTATCTGGCGCCGCTAGCGGTGGCCGACTGGTTTAACCGCGCCGCACCCCGCGTCAAAAGTGGCGAGCTTCAGCCCGAATCACTGAGCGCCGAAGCCGCGCTGACGCTGCTGCTGAACGAGCCGCTGTTGATCCGTCGCCCCCTGATGCAACGCACCGACAACGACAGCCGCCATGTTGGTTTTGACACGGCCGCCGTCGATGCCTGGGTTGGCCTTGGCACGAACCCTGCATCTGCCTCCGCAGGGGAAGGCTGCGCATCTCCCACCGAGCGTTGCGCCGCCCCCGTTTGAGTTTCCAGGAGATCACCATGCCGATTTACGACTACAACTGCCAAGCCTGCGGCCACCCGTTTGAAGCCCTGGTGCGCGCCGGCAGCAGCCCCGCCTGCCCCCAGTGCGGCAGCACGGCGCTGGAAAAATGCCTCTCGCGCATCGCCCCCGCCGGCAAGATCGAAGCCATCCGCATGGCCCATCGCCGCGTCGCCGCCGCCCAGGGCCATTTCGATCACTACAGCCCGTCCGACAAGGCCAAGCTGCTCCAAGGAAAGAAGAACATCTGATATGGACCTCGTCTACAAAACCACCATGCTGACCCAGGGCGGTCGCGCCGGCCAGATACAAACCGAAGACGGCAGCTTCAAGCTTAAGCTCGCCGTGCCCAAGGAGATGGGCGGTACCGGCGAGGGGCCGAACCCCGAGCAATTGTTCGTGGGTGCGTTTGCGGCCTGTTTCGAACACTCCATTCGCCACATCGCCAAGACCGACAAACTGCCGCTGCGCGGCTGCTACGTCGAAGCCGCGCTGTCGATGTACGTGAATTTTGAAGGGGCTTACCGCATGGCGCTGAGCCTCACCGCCTTCATGGCCGGCCCGCTGGACCAGGTCACCGCCGACAGCCTGATGGCGCGCGCCAAGGGCATCTGCCCCTATGCCGATGCCACCAAGACCAACATGAGCTTGAACCTCAAGGCGGTGCTGGACACGCCAGTCGCGGCATAGGCAGCGGATCGGGTTGCTGCGTCAACTCGGACCTCTCTGTTGCTCTGGCTCGGTTGCTATTATTTTAATAGCTTCATACGCTTATTTCACGGGGGCTAGCGGTCGATATTGCTTACAACGCTGGCGAGCCAACTGTGCTGGTCACGGCGTGCGCTCGTCATCCCCACTCCCCCCAGTCCCCTCGCCCCGCCGGGCGAGGGGGAGCCTGAACAGCCCTATTTGGCCCCGTCTTTGAAGGGGGGACCTTCAACGTGGGAGGCCAGAAAACAAATTCAGGCGCAAGTCTGGGCTGGGTCTGTGGGCAGCCGGCAGATCACCAAGCAAGGTCGCAAATCCCGCAGCGTTATGTACGCATCTGTACAACGATGTCAGGTCCGCAACAAATCCGTGGCCAATTCTCAGGGTTGCGTGGGCAATACCGGCGTTGCAAGCGCTATTTCCACAGGCACGCTATTTGCACAGGTACACAGCGAGATAGGCAACTGTTTGTCTTGGCGGGAAAGCCTGGCCGCTACCGGTCTTTCGTGTAGTGAACGAAACAAAGCAGCGTCGGTTCTTGAACACGGTTTGTCGCTTTTGAAGCATGGTTGACCATTTGGAGGAGTTTGAATGTGTGCAGCGCTATATACACAAGCATCGAACGTCAGCAATCCGGATTGCCCGCTTCGTCACACCCTGGATAACCGGTGGTCGCAGGACCTGCCCCCGGCGCTGAAAAACTTGGTGGTTGCCCCTGTCCGTTTTGACGTGGCTCGGGACTACGAAATATTGGCTGACCGTACCCACGGGTGCGACGCTGCCAACCAGCCCTGCTTTAGCGAAGCCGGCTTTCAAACCAGTTTTTCCCTCAGTGAGGCCATGCCCCGCTGAGGCAGATGCCGTCCATACTGCTTTGTAGATCAACCCACCATGACGTTGCCACACACCAAACTGACGGGCAAGCTGCTGATCAACACGGCGATGGGCAGCTTTCTGGGCGACAAGCGCATCCGCCTGCTCGAAGCCATTGACAAGTTTGGCTCCATCTCCCAGGCCGCCAAGGCCGTGCCTTTGTCCTACAAAGCCGCATGGGACGCGGTGGACGACATGAACAACGTCGCGCCTGAACCGCTGGTGCGTCGCTCGGCAGGCGGCCGCCACGGCGGTGGCACCGAGCTCACCGCGTTTGCCCGGCGGCTGATTGCCTTTTACCGCGCACTGGAGAAGGAATCCCAGCTTGCACTTGAAAAACTGACCAGCAATCTGGAGCAAAACGGTGTCTGCGACATCGACGACCTTCGGCAAGTGTTAAGGAGAATGTCCATGAAAACCAGTGCCCGCAACCAGTTCGCCGGACCCGTGGTGTCCATCAAAGAGGGGGTCGTCGATAGCGAGGTCACCATTCGCATGGCCCCCGAGCTGGAACTGGTCGCCATCGTGACCCGCGAGTCAGCCGAAAACCTGGGGCTTGCAAAAGATCGCGATGTGTTGGCCTTCGTCAAAGCCTCGTCGATCTTGCTAATGGCGGGTGAAGACGGTCGTATTTCTGCCCGCAACCGCTTTACAGGCACCGTGACCCACATTCACCAGGGACCGGTGAACGCCGAGGTGACGCTGGCCATGCCCGGCGGGCGACACGTCA
>DATCIC010000454.1:0-5409 GCA_036508025.1 Rhodoferax sp.
CCCAGCTCGTTCGGCCCGGCCGCGGAACCCTGCTGGAATACGTAACGATCCATGTGCCGATGGTGCCTGGTATGCCCGTACCGTGCATTGCTGGAGACATCCGCTTCGCGGAAGGTGTCATCGAAGAAGGTGTAATCGCCGTCTCTGACGAGTCAAGTTTGCAACTGGGCATGGAACTCAAGGCGGTGGCCACACCAGGACCTTCAAGTGAGGTCTATACCTGCCAATTCGTACCCGCAACGATGAAGGAGTCGCAATGAGCAACTGGATTGATGGTAACGAAGGGGTCTACGTAGCAGGTATCGGTCTTCATCCCTATCAATTTCCGAACGACACACCGTACACGCACCTTGGCCTTACCGCAGTGCGCGCAGCCTTATCGGATGCAGGGGTAGGCTGGAGTCAAGTGCAAAGCGCCTATGTTGGAACGACATCAATCGGCATGGCTGCCGGACGCGTGATGTTCAGGCACCTCGGCTCAACGGGGTTGGCCGTCACGCAGGTCGAGAATGCGTCGGCCTCCGGCTCGTTCGCCTTTCGCCAGGCTTGCCTGGAAGTGTCGAATGGCGTGAGTGACGTGGTGCTCGCAATGGGAGTCGACAAACACGGCGATGGTCGCCGGGCGGCCAATAAGGATGGACTAGAACGACTCAGCGATACCGCCAATATACCGGCTGTCAAGTTCGGACTGCTGGCAAAAAAGTATCTGCGTGAGCGCAACTCGGATGTCACATCAATGGCAAAAGTCGCGGTGAAGAACCACGGCAATGCGGCTCTCAATCCATATGCACAATTTCGGAAGCCACGCACACTCGAACAGGTACTGGCCTCGCCAAAGGTTGTTGGTGACTTGACGGTTCAGCAATGCTGTCCGCGCGGCGACGGTGCTGCCGCCGTCTTGCTCGTATCTGGCCGCGCTCTCCAGCGATTGGGTTTGGATCCAAAGCGCTGCATCAGGGTTCGGGCTTCCATTGCAAGCAGCGAACGTGATGAGACCACTTATGGCGAAGGAACTGTTGAATTGGTGCGTTCAAGTGCCCACGCCGCATGCGAGCAAGCGGGTATCAATGCGACAGAGCTTGATTTGGTTGAACTGCACGATGCATTTTCAGTGGAAGAGTTGCTTTACAGCGAAGCGATCGGTGTGTGCCAAATGGGTGAAGGCGCTGCGTTTCTAGAGCGCGGCGACTCACAGATTGGAGGGCGTTGCGCCATCAATGCTTCGGGTGGTCTCATTGGCATGGGCCACCCACTGGGCCCAACAGGGATTGGACAAATCGCCGAAATCACCAGACAACTTCGTGGCGAGGCGCTGAACCGCCAACACCCTAATGCACGCTGGGGTCTAGCCCACATGATCGGACTGGGCTCCGTTGCTATCGCTCACGTCCTATCCATCTGACCCGCGCGACAACACCAGTACATTAAGTAGGAAAATATATGGAAGAAGAAAACGTCATGGATCTCGGCACCCTTCTTTACGAAGTTCGTGGCAATGTGGCTGTGATCACACTGAATCGACCGACCCGGATGAATACCTTGGGCGCAACGATGAAGCCAGACTTGGCAAGAGCATTTTTTGAGCTCGCCAGGACCGACGAAAGAGTGCGTTCAATCCTGATAACTGGCAGCGGCAGTCAGGCCTTTTGTGCCGGTGCCGACATCAAGGAGCGTGCGTCAACTCAAATTTGTGGAACTGACTATTTCGTAATGCAAAAGGCTACTCATGATCTTTTCCGGAACATCGAGGAATTTGAAAAACCGGTGATTGCCGCGATCAATGGCGTAGCGCTCGGCGGAGGCCTTGAAATTGCTCTGTGTTGCGACATCCGCTTGGCGGCTTCAACAGCTCGCGTAGGTCTCCCAGAAATCAAGCTCGGGGTGATCCCCGCTGCTGGTGGCACGCAGCGCCTTCCTCGTTTGATTGGGGAAGCACGGGCCAAGGAGCTAATTCTTACAGCTGATTTGATTGATGCCGAGACCGCACTGCGTTATGGCATCGTCAGCCGCGTGCTTGAGCCCGATCAACTGATGCCAGCGGCAATGGAACTGGCACAGCGCATAGCGGCACATCCACCCTTGGCAGTTCGCTTCGCTAAGCGGGCAATCAACCGCGGCATGCAAACGGATTTAGATTCAGGGCTGGAATTTGAACGGTATGCCGCAGCCATGATCATGGACAGCGAAGACCGCAAGGAAGGCATGCGCGCGTTTGTCGAAAAAAGAAAACCATTATTCAAGGGCCGCTGAGCGCCCACATTAACAACTAAGGAGAATTCATGAAATTCGGTTTGGACGGAAAAGTTGCCCTTGTAACGGGCGGTGGACAAGGCGTTGGTCGACAGATCTGCATTGACCTTGCCGCAGAAGGCGCGCAAGTTATCGTAAACGATCTCGTTGCCGAAAGAGCACAGGCCGTTGCTGATGAAATACAGAAATCTGGTGGTCGAGCACTTGCGGCGCCAGCAGACATCACGAGCTTCGACGAAGTCGAGGCAATGGTGGAAAAGGCTGCTTCTCACTTTGGTGCCTCAGTTAGCGTACTCGTCAATAACGCCGGCATCATTCCTGAGCGCCGCGAGAAAGGCGGACGCACGCCGGCGTTCCTCGACATGCCAATGGCAGATTGGCAAAAAATCATTAACCTAAATTTGTACGGGACCATGCATTGCTGCAGGGCTGTTTTGCCTGGCATGGTGAAGCAGAAGAGCGGCCGCATCATCAATATCATCTCGGAGGCAGGCCGCATAGGGGAAGCCAATATGGCAGTCTATTCAGGCGCCAAAGCCGCAATTGCAGGTTTCGGGAAAGCACTTGCAAAAGAGCACGGGAAACATGCAATCACTGTCAATTCTGTTGCACTCGGCGCGGTTTCGCACGCCGGCATTAAAGACGGACCGTTGCACGTTGATGCCACTGTTGAAAACAATGAGCGGCTCGGAAAGATGCTTTCGATGTATCCAATTGCCAAAGGCCTAGGGCGTTTGGCCAGACCCGGCGATGTATCAGGCGCGGTGGTATTTCTCGCCTCTGATCAAGCAGTGTTTATTACAGGACAGACAATAGGCGCATCCGGTGGCTTCACGATGATCTAATTCGTGTGGTTACTCTGGATTCGGGCAAGCAATCGCGGTAGAGACACCCATTACTGAGCGCCCCCGCACAGATCCCAGCGTGCGCAATTTACGCATCAAATGTGGTCGACCACATTTGATCATAAATTCCTCAGTTACCCCATTTCCGGGATGAGCGATTGGGAGAGGTTTGACGGCATCAGCGCTGACTGAGCATAGGTTTTTTGTTTGGTAGCGATGATTTTTTCCACGATATAGCGTACCAGAGCCATCCACCGTTTTCGTTTAGTCAACTGTGGTGCAGTTGCAAGAGTAGCTTCGTCAGTAGAAAGTGTGGGCGAGCTTGGTGATTCTGAAAGTCCGAAAGTCGTAGGATTTTCTGGTTTTGTCGCGGTAGTGGAGATTGGCCGAAAGAAGTTGCGTTGCCGGCCTGCTGATCAAACTGCGAGACTATAGAACTGCTGTGCTTAGAACTGCTGTGCTGCGGACATGACTGTGCCATCGTGGCAGTCCATCTGCCCCTTCTTGATCATGAGCATTGTCTCGATGTCGGCAATGATGATCCGAGCATTCCAACATGACTTGAATCCGAGCATCGGACATGTGATTCTTTTGACGGCCCGGTGGTCCTGCTCGATGATGTTGTTGAGGTATTTGTTTTGACGCATCAGGATGTCTACGCAGGCGTCAGCCTTGACGCTTTCAATGGCGGCCGTGTTGGCGCCACTCTTGTCAAGAGTGATCTTTTCGGGCAAGTCGTGCAGGTTTATCGCTCGTTCCAAAAATCGGCGCGCTGCTGCTTTGTCTCGAACGGCGCGGTAAAGGTACTTCCAGTGGCCGGCCACTTTGATGTAGGTCTCGTCCATCCGCCAACTCAGACCAACTGGTCGTTTACGTCGCCGGAAAACTCCGGCCAACACCGGCAGCAATTTTGATTGCCCAGCGATGCACGGTGGAGTGATCAACGAATACGCCGCGCTCTTGCATCATCTCTTCGATATGGCGCAAGCTCAACGGGTAGGCCACGTGCCAGCGCACGCAGGTGAGCATGACTTCCAGCGGATAGTGAAGCCGTTTTAGAACCTTGTTCAAGGTGCCGTTGATCAAACTTTTGCGAAAATCAAGCATCGCCCGGATTGTCGTTTATGCTTATCGCGACAGAACCAGTTTTACGCAGCTGTGCCCACTGCTCGCCGCTCCAACCCAGTAAGTCGTCCGCGCCCGACGTCCGCAAGTGTTGCCCGCCATCGATCGCCACCATCTCGCCGTTGATATACCCAGCAAAATCCGAAACCAGATAGGCCGCCAGATTGGCGAGTTCGACCGGCTCGCCGTTCCGGCCGAGCGGATTCATGGTGTTTGACCCGTACGTCTTCTGCCGCTGCATCGGATTCAGATTGGCCGACGCACCCGCCGTCGGAAACGGGCCGGGTGCAATCGCAACCACGCGAACGCCCTTCGGCCCCCATTCGACCGCCAGACTCCTGGTCATTGCCAGCAGCCCGGACTTGGCGATCGCCGATGGCACGGTGAAGGCACGGCCGGTACGCGTCGAGGTCGACAGGATGCTCAGCACCACGCCACCGCGGCCGTCGCCTATCCAGCGCCGACCGGCCGCCAGTGTGCAATAGAGTGCGCCGTGCAACGTCACGCCGAGCACCGCGTCGAGCGCGTGCGCCGACAGGGTTTCGGTGCGCGCAATGAAGGTGGCGGCAGCGTTGTTGACCAGGATGTCGAGCGGCCCAGCGGTCCAGATCGCCGCCATCATCGACTCGACCGCCGCCGGATCACTGATATCGCAGGGAATCGTTGCGACTTGCGCGTCAAATTCATCGCGCAATTGCGCCGCGGCGTCGGCTAAAACTTCAGCGCGGCGCCCACAAATCACCAATTCCGCACCCAGCTCGACGAAGCGTCGGCCCATGGCGGCACCCAAGCCGGTACCGCCGCCGGTGATCAAGACCTTCTTGCCCTGCAACAAATCATCTTTGAACATCGCTCCGCCTTGTGCGTGACGGTCAACGGGTCGCGCTGGTTCCTTGCGTCAGGTCGCTCCAGAAGCCCGAACTGCCCCGTTGGATCGCCTGCCGTCCCAATTGCGTGGCCCACTCCGAATCGGCGCCGAACTCGGCGCGCCACGACCACATGCGGCGCGTCGCGTAATGCAGCGAATGCTCGTACGTGAAGCCGATCGCGCCGTGTACTTGATGGCTGATGTTCGCCGCCAGCCCGGCCGCTTGCCCGCTGCGCACTTTCGCGACCGCGACGTCGAACCAGCGCGGGTGCACGCCGGCCGATTCGCAGGCGGCGAGCACCGCAGTCTGGGCCGACGTCA
>DATCIC010000455.1:0-9914 GCA_036508025.1 Rhodoferax sp.
TGCCCGCGCGCACCGCCGAAGTCACTCGCAACACCGCCGAGACCCGCATCACCGTCAAAGTCAACCTCGACGGCAGCGGTCAGTCGAATCTGCACACCGGCATCGGTTTTTTTGACCACATGCTCGACCAGATCGCGCGCCACGGCCTGATCGACCTCGACATTCAGGCGGCGGGCGACCTGCACATCGACGGTCACCACACGGTCGAAGACGTGGGCATCACACTCGGGCAAGCGGTCCATAAAGCTGTTGGCGACAAAAAAGGCATTCGCCGCTATGGCCACGCTTATGTGCCACTGGACGAGGCTTTGAGTCGCGTGGTGATCGATTTTTCCGGCCGCCCCGGCTTGGTGATGGACGTGCCGTTCAAGAGCGGCATGATCGGCACTTTCGACAGTCAGCTCGCGCATGAGTTTTTTCAGGGCTTTGTGAACCACGCGTTTGTAACGCTGCACATTGACAACCTGAAAGGCGAGAACGCGCACCACCAGGCCGAGACCGTGTTCAAGGCCTTCGCCCGCGCCTTGCGCGCCGCGCTGGAGTTCGATCCGCGCGCTCTGGGCAGCATTCCCTCGACCAAAGGCACATTGTAGTTTTATAAGCCAAATCGGCCTCTAGCCCCCGTCCCTATTGCGTAAGCAGCTATGAATTCAGTAGTTAGAAGTGTGTCTGGCAAGACCGTGGCGGTGGTCGACTACGGCATGGGTAATTTGCGCTCGGTGTCGCAAGCGGTGCAAGCGGCGGCGGCTGGCACCGGTTTTCAGGTGATCATCACCGCCAAGCCCGATGAAGTGCGCGCGGCCGAACGCGTCGTGTTACCCGGCCAGGGTGCCATGCCCGACTGCATGCGCGAGCTGCGTGAATCGGGTTTGCTGGCCTCGGTGCTGGAAGCTGCCGCCCATAAGCCCCTGTTTGGTGTCTGCGTCGGCATGCAAATGCTGCTTGACCACAGCGCCGAGGGCGACACGCCTGGCTTGGGCTTGATCCACGGCGAGGTGCTCAAGTTTGAATTGGCCGGCCAGTTGCAGCCTGACGGCAGCCGCTACAAGGTGCCGCAAATGGGCTGGAACCAGGTCTGGCGCAACAACCACGGTGGCCCGCCGCACCCGGTGTGGGGCGACGTGCCGGACGGCAGCTACTTCTATTTCGTACACAGTTTCTACGCCCAACCGTCGGATGCGCGCCACAGCGTAGGCGAGACCGACTATGGGCACCGCTTCAGTTCCGCCATTGCACGCGATAATATTTTTGCCACCCAATTTCATCCTGAAAAAAGCGCCGAACACGGTTTGGCCCTGTACCGCAACTTCCTTCACTGGAACCCTTGATTCCATTCCAAATCCAATGCGATACGTCGTTGCCCCGCCTTGCCGTGCCAAAGCACTGTCTGCGCCGGGGCGCCTGGCCTCGCATCGAATTTGAAATGGAATAACCGTTTCTACCAGCATCCCTTCCTCCACCACTTCTGAAGCATCATGCTTTTAATCCCTGCAATTGACTTAAAAGACGGCCACTGTGTACGCCTCAAACAAGGCGACATGAATCAATCCACCACCTTCAGCGTAGAGCCGTTTGTCATGGCACGCAACTGGGTCGACAAAGGCGCCCGCCGCCTGCATCTGGTTGATTTGAATGGTGCTTTTGCCGGGCACCCCAAAAACGAGGCGGCGATTCGCAAAATCCTGAAAGACGTGGGCAGCGAGGTCGATGTGCAGTTGGGCGGCGGCATTCGCGACCTTGACACCATCGAGCGTTACCTGGACGCTGGCCTGCGCTATGTGATCATTGGCACCGCGGCGGTCAAAAACCCCGGCTTTCTGCAAGACGCCTGCACGGCGTTTGGCGGTCACATCATCGTCGGCCTGGATGCGCGTGACGGCAAGATCGCCACCGACGGCTGGAGCAAGCTCACGCGCCACGACGTCATCGATCTGGCCAAAAAGTTTGAAGACTACGGCGTCGAATCCATCATCTACACCGACATCGGCCGCGACGGCATGCTCAGCGGCATTAACGTTGAAGCCACGGTGCGTCTGGCGCAGGCTTTGACTATTCCGGTAATTGCCTCCGGCGGCCTGTCCAATATGGCCGACATCGAAGCGCTGTGCGCGGTGGAGGGCGAAGGCATCGAAGGCGTCATTTGCGGCCGTGCCATCTACAGCGGTGACCTCGACTTTGAAGCGGCGCAGGAGCGGGCTGACGAGCTCAATGGCTAGCTTTGTTGCGCTTATCAAGACGATCAAATATGTGAAGTTCGGCTAAACTGCCCACTATGAGTGCAATCACCTTTGATACCCACGAATTTATCAAAACCCTGACCGAGTCAGGTTTTGAGCCACGTCAGGCTGAAGCCGTGTCAAAGGCATTTAAAGCGGCGTCCGGTGAGGCAGAACTGGCGACCAAGCGCGACGTTGAAGCGCTGCGCATGGATATCACACTGAAAATTGCTGAGCTCAAAGCTGACACCATCAAGTGGATGGTCGGGCTGTCGCTGGCTCAAGTCGGCCTGTTGATTGGCATTCTTCTCAAAGTTGCCACCTAGCAATCCATCAAGAGCGGCACCGCCGAATCACTCATTCGTGCTAATTTGTAATGACCCGAACCTAGCCCCTTTATGAAAGCAGCCATGCGATCAACCTTGACGACTCGGAAGTTCGCCCACAATGAATAACAGGTTGAGGAATCCAGATTAAAGGCATCACCCTCGGCGGCGAATCAGCCGAAGCGGTCGTCAAAGTCGGCTTTACCGGCAAACTCATTGTCATCACCACTTACCTCTATTGAGCACCGTTGTGAGCACTGTGGCAGCAGCGCCGTCCACTCAAGCACATGACCCGCTCGACAGAGGCGTGGCCGAAATTGGACAAATTTTTAAAGTAAAGCCACAATTATTCATGAACGCAGTTTTATCTCCCATCGTGTCCGAGTTTGAAACCGAAGCGGCCGCCGCCAGCTACGACCAATGGTTCCGGGCCAAGGTCAAAGAGGCGCTGGATGACCCGCGCCCCAGCATGCCCCACGACGAGGCCGTTGCCAGAATGGACAAGCTGCTGGCCGAAAAAAGGAAAGCTCGTGCTGTCGGTTAATTGGAAGCTGAATGCACAGGATGACTTGGCAGAAATCATTGACTACATAGAACAGCGAAACGCAACTGCCGCCCAAGAACTGTACGCAGCCATCTTGCGCGCCGCTGAAAATCTGCCGTCCATGCCCTACCTGCAATGATCAACTCCATGAACGAAGACCTTTTTTGGCAGCCGCTCCCCCAAAACTTGCAGACCGAAAATCATTAACCATGCTAGCCAAACGCATCATCCCCTGCCTCGATGTCACCGGTGGCCGCGTCGTCAAAGGTGTCAATTTTGTCGAACTGCGCGACGCCGGTGACCCAGTTGAAATCGCGGCGCGCTACAACGAACAGGGCGCGGACGAACTGACCTTTCTGGACATTACCGCCACCAGTGACGGGCGCGATCTGATTTTGCACATCATTGAAGCGGTAGCCAGCCAGGTGTTTATTCCACTCACCGTCGGCGGTGGCGTGCGCACGGTGGACGATGTGCGCCGCCTGCTCAACGCCGGGGCCGACAAGACCAGCTTCAACTCAGCGGCAATAGCCAACCCGCAGGTGATCAAGGATGCCTCGCGCAAGTACGGCGCCCAGTGCATCGTGGTGGCCATCGATGCCAAGCGACGCCTGGCAACCGATGTCGGTCGACTCGATGCCAACGGTCAAGCGATGGGAGAGGGTTGGGACGTTTACAGCCACGGTGGGCGCAAAAACACCGGTCTGGACGCCGTGATCTGGGCACGCCTGATGGCCGAGCTCGGTGCCGGCGAGATATTGCTCACCAGCATGGACCGCGACGGCACCAAAGCCGGTTTTGACCTGGCGCTGACACGCGCCGTGAGCGACGCGGTGAGCGTGCCTGTGATTGCGTCCGGCGGTGTCGGCACGCTGGACCATCTCGCCGACGGCATCCAGCTCGGCGGTGCCGACGCGGTGCTGGCCGCCAGCATCTTCCACTACGGCGAGTTCACCGTGGCACAGGCCAAGGCGCACATGGCCGGACGCGGCATACCGGTCAGAATCTGAAGCTTTGCGGGACAGACCGCAGTTACGCGAAGCGAACAAGCTCTGTCCCCAACTAATTGGAAATTTTAGCCTGTAGCCCCCGTCCAACCTGCGCAAGCAGCTATTAATTAAGCAGCAAATGACAAACACGACCGCGCCCGCCTTGAGCTGGCTCAAACATATTCGCTGGGATTCCAAAGGTCTGGTGCCGGTGATTGCCCAGGAGCAAAGCAGCGGGGACGTGCTGATGTTCGCCTGGATGAACCGCGAGGCTTTGCAAAAGACGGCGGAGCTGGGTCAGGCCGTTTATTTCAGCCGCTCGCGCAACAAAATTTGGTACAAGGGCGAAGAGTCGGGTCACGTGCAAAAAGTGCATGAAATTCGCATGGACTGCGACAACGACGTGATTTTGCTCAAGGTGACGCAGCTCGGGCACGAGCCCGGCATTGCCTGCCACACCGGGCGTCACAGTTGCTTCTTCAGCGTGTATGACAATGGCGAGTGGAAAGTTACCGAGCCGGTCTTGAAAGACCCGCAAACCATCTACAAATAGGCGTTCATGACATCCAACACTTCAACTTCTGACGCCTTGGCCCATCTGGCACGGGTCATCGAGAGCCGCCTACCGCAAAACGGCGGTGACCCGGACACCAGCTACGTCGCACGCCTGCTGCACAAAGGGCCGAACGCGTTCCTGAAAAAGATCGGCGAGGAAGCCACTGAGGTTGTCATGGCCGCCAAAGACGCGGATAACGGCGGCGACAAGACAAAAGTCGTTTACGAAGTGGCTGATCTGTGGTTTCACTGCATGATTGCGCTGGCGCACTATGGCTTGAGCCCGGCCGATGTGGTAGCCGAGCTGGACCGGCGCGCGGGGACCAGCGGTTTCGAAGAGAAAGCCATGCGCAAGGTAACCGCGCGTGAAGACGAACAACCCGGAGCCACACAATGACCCAGGATTACTCCAACCCCGGCAACGACCCCGACCTGAACCGGGCCGCGCTGCAAAAACTGCAGTCTCTCAACATAGTGGGCACCATCAGCTACATCCTGCACCTGATCGTGGCCATTGGCGCCCTGATTCCGGGCGGGCAGTTTGGCCCGGTGCTGCTGATCGCGGCCCTGATCATTGACCTGGTGAAACGTCCTGAGGCCGAGGGCACCTGGCACGCCTCGCATTTCCGCTGGCGCATCCGCACCGTCATCATTGCCGCCTTGCTGTATTTGGTGACAGCACCCTTGTGGCTGCTCTTTTTTATACCGGGCTGGATCGCCTGGCTGGTCATTTCGGCCTGGTTTCTGTACCGCATCGTCACCGGCATGGTGCGCATGAACAAGGGCTTGCCGATGGAGTTTCCAGCGTGAGCGCCGTCGTCGACATTGACCCAAACTGCCTGTTTTGCAAAATTGTGGCGGGCAAGATACCGTCCAAAGTGGTGTACCAGGACGACGAAATTTTTGTCTTCCATGACATCAACCCGTGGGCACCGGTGCACTTTTTGATGATTCCAAAGTTGCACATCCCCTCCATGGCGCACGTCGGCACTGAACATGCGGCGCTGCTCGGGCGCATGCTCGTGCTGGCGCCACAGTTGGCGTTGCAGCAAGGCTGTAATCCTTACCCACAGGGAGGGTTTCGCATCCTCTGCAACACTGGCGACGAGGGGCGCCAGGAGGTTCGGCACTTGCACATCCATGTCATAGGCGGCGCGCGACCGTGGCTCAAGGGTTAATATTCAAAGCTTATCGCGCAGGCCGTACTTCGCCGACTAAAATTGGCTCAACTTGACAGGAGAAACTCATGGGATTTTCGACAACACATCTGCTTATTTTTTTAGTCATCATCATCGTGATTTTTGGTACCAAAAAGCTCCGCAACATCGGCTCAGATCTGGGCGGTGCGGTCAAGGGTTTCAAAGATGGCATGAAAGAGGGCTCGGACAAAGCAGCCGACGCACCGGCTGCGGCGCCGCAACAGGTTGCCTCCAGCGCCACCACGGCCAAAGAAACCATTGATGTCGAAGCCAAGACCAAGGCCTGATGAGCCAGGTTTTAGCCTTGGCAGATCAGCAGGATATCTGTAAGTGATTGATATTGGCATCACCAAGCTGGCCATCATCGGTGGCATCGCCTTGATCGTGATTGGCCCGGAAAAGCTGCCGGGTCTGGCCAAGACCGTCGGCACCTTGCTCGGGCGGGCGCGTCGCTATGTGGCCGACGTCAAGGACGAAGTCAACCGCTCCATGGATCTGGACGAGCTCAGGAAAATGAAAGACACGGTTGAAAGCGCGGTGCGGGACGTGGACAACAGCATCCAGACCAGCGCGGCCGATTTCGAAAAGAGTTGGGCCGACGCCACGGCACAGGCCGGCGACACATCGCTCAATGATTTTTCTCCAGCACCTCCGGCGTACCGGCACCCCAACAAAAAATGGCGCCTCAAGCAGGGCGCCACGCCCAATTGGTACAAAGCCCGCGCCGGCATCCGCACCCGCGCGCTGTCAGGCGCCGCTCGCGTCGCCCGGTTTCGGCCGCATAAAGTTAATTAATGACAGATCCTGTTAACGAAACAGATGAACTCGCCGGCACTGAACAACCGTTCGTCGCCCATCTGATTGAACTGCGCGACCGGCTGTTGCGCTCGGTGTATGGCATTGCCGCGATATTGGCGGTGCTGCTGTTCTACCCTGGCCCATCCCATCTTTACGACTTGCTGGCGATGCCACTGGTCAAGGCGCTGCCTGAAGGCTCGCGCATGATCGCGGTGGGGGTGGTATCGCCGTTTTTGGTGCCCATCAAGGTCACGGTGCTGGCGGCCGTTGGTTTGGCGCTGCCCTGGATTCTTTATCAAATCTGGGCTTTTGTGGCACCCGGCCTTTACAAGCACGAGAAGAAACTGGTGTTGCCCCTGGTGGCGGCCAGCACCATTTTGTTTTACATGGGTGCGGCGTTCTGCTATTTCTTTGTCTTCGGGCAAGCCTTTCCGGCGATCCAGCGCATGGCGCCGATCTCGGTAGCGGTCAGTCCTGACATTGAGGCTTATCTTGACTTCGTCATCACCATGTTCATCGCGTTTGGCGTCGCTTTCGAAGTGCCCATCGTCGTTGTGATTCTGGCCCGGATGGGGATCGTGACGGTGGCGCAGTTAAAGTCATTTCGTACTTACTTTGTCGTTGGTGCGGCAGCGGTGGCCGGCCTCGTCACACCGCCCGACCCGGTCTCCATGGTTGCCTTGCTGCTACCGATGATCCTGCTGTATGAGGTCGGCATTTTTTCGGCCAAAGTCTTCATCAAGCACACGGCAGCACCGATTGATCCGGCCGACGCCGCAAAAGTCTAATTCCGATTTATGGCGCTGGCTTGCGCTGTTTGGGCCGCACACTGGGCGTCACGGCCACTTCAACTTGGCTGTCACGCCGCAGCAGGCTGAATTGGGAGGCGCTACCCGGCTTCAGTGCCGCCACGCTGCTCAGTAAATCGGCCACATTGCTGATGGGCTTGCCCGCGACACGGGTAATGACGTCGCCGGGCTTGATGCCGGAACGCGCCGCCGGTCCATCTTGCAGCACCCCGGTGATGATCACCCCTTCTTTGACCTTGACGCCAAAGGTTTCGGCCAGTTCGGGCGACAAATCATTGGGCTCCACGCCGATCCAGCCGCGCGTGACCTGCCCGTCCTTCACAATGCCTTCCAGCACCAGTTTGGCCGTGGCCACGGGAATGGCGAAGCCAATGCCCATGCTGCCGCCGGAGCGGGAATAAATCGCCGTGTTGATACCCATCAGATTGCCGTTGGTGTCGACCAGCGCGCCACCCGAGTTGCCGGGGTTGATGGCGGCATCGGTCTGGATGAAGTTCTCAAAGGTGTTGATGCCCAACTGGTTGCGCCCGAGCGCGCTGATGATGCCGCCGGTGACGGTTTGGCCCACGCCAAAAGGATTGCCGATGGCCAGTACCTGGTCGCCCACCTGCAAGGCATCGGAATTGCCCAGCACAATCGCGGGCAGGCGGTCGAGTTCAATTTTCAGGACCGCCAAGTCGCTCTCCGGGTCGGTGCCAATCACTTTGGCCCGCGCGCGGCGGCTGTCGTTCAGAACGACTTCAATCTCATCAGCGCCCTCGACCACATGGTTGTTGGTCAGGATGTAGCCACTGGCACTCACAATCACGCCACTGCCCAAACCCATCTGCGGCTCATTGCCCTGCTCACCAAAGAAAAACCTGAACCACGGGTCCTGGCTGCGCGGGTCATTTTTGGCCGCTTTGCTGGTGTTGATGCTGACCACCGCCGCCGATGATTTTTGCGCCGCCAGCCTGAAACTGCCGGGCGGCACCACTCCCGAACTGCTGGCAGGGGCTTCTATCAGTGACACGGTGCCGGTGCGCGCGGGCCGCCCCGGCATCCAATCGGGTCTGAGTGTCGCCACCACAAAATACGCGGCCATCACCACGGTGACCGTTTGAGCAAACAACAACCAAAGACGTTTCATAGGAATAACGGGCTAAACGCCCTTGCAGTAGTTAGGTGAGCCAAGACATGAAACGGCAAATTGTAGGCCGCGCCAAAACAGGTGTAAGGGCTCTCCAGGCTTGCGCTTTGTCACAGTGGACGTTGTACAGTGTGGCCATGTCCAAGAACCGCCAGCTCATCCACATTCACCTCGACGCGTCGCCCAAGCCCATGCCGGGCGCCGCCTGGAATCGACCCGAGAATTCATTGACAATGAGCGACTGATACCAGCCCGACACGATCAAGCCCCCCTTTTTTCAACATGACGAATCGGACCCAACTCCTGCAAGCCTTTGACGCCCTGCTGCAACCTGAACGTTTTCGCGACTACGGCCCAAACGGCTTGCAGGTGGAGGGCGCCACGACAGTGCGCAAAATTGTCTCCGGCGTCACCGCCAGCCGGGCCTTGATCGAAGCGGCCATTGCGGCGCAGGCAGACACCATTTTTGTCCATCACGGTTTGTTCTGGCGTGGTCAGGACGGGCGCATCACGGGCTGGCTCAAGGCGCGCCTGGCCCTGCTGCTGGCTGCTGACATCAACCTGTTTGCCTACCACCTGCCGCTGGACGCGCACCCGGAGCTGGGCAACAACGCGCAACTGGGCCTGAAACTGGGTCTGCGAGCGCTGACGCGCTTTGGCGAACAGGAACTGGGGTTTCTGGGCGAACCGATGGCGTCTGCCAGTTTTGCCTCTGCCGAAACGCTTGCCCAACATATTGAATATGTACTAAATCGGCCTGTAGCCCTTGTCGGACCTGCACATAGCGCTATCAAAAAAATTGCGTGGTGCAGCGGCGGTGCACAAAGCTATTTTGAAGCTGCCATTGCCGCTGGCGCCGATGCCTTCATCACCGGCGAGATTTCTGAGCCGCAGGCGCACTTGGCACGCGAGTGCGGCGTAGCCTATCTGGCCTGCGGCCACCACGCCAGCGAACGCTATGGTGCGCCGGCCGTGGCGGCACAGGTGGCGGCGCAGTTTGGTCTGGCGCACGAATTCATCGACATTGACAACCCGGCTTGAAAGCGCCCTGCCCCATGAAAAAACCCATTGCCATCACGCTCGGCGATTGCGCCGGCATTGGTCCTGAAATCATTGCCAAGGCGTTCCGGGATGCGCCCGAACTCACACGAGGCTGCTTTGTGGCGGGAGATGTCGCGACCCTGCGGCGAGCCGCCCGAGTGATCGACGCGGGCGCAATCCCGTTGCCCGTGGCGTTGCTGGAGTCCCCAGCCGAGGCCCTCAACATGCCGCCGCGCTGCCTGCCGGTGCTGCAAATCGGGGCCCTGGCGGAACCCGTGCCGTTTGGCCGCCTGAGCGCCGAGGCGGGG
>DATCIC010000456.1:0-3461 GCA_036508025.1 Rhodoferax sp.
ATACGCAATACGCCCAGTCGGCTGCGCCATCTGCATGTGTCCGTCGCGTTGCTGGTTGGCGAACGGGCACTTGGGCGCATTGATCGGGATCTGGTGGAAATTGGGCGAACCCAGACGCGAAAGCTGCGTGTCGTGATAGGAGAACAAACGGCCCTGCAACAGTGGATCATTCGAGAAATCGATGCCTGGCACGACATGAGAAGGACAGTAGGCAACCTGTTCGGTTTCAGCGAAGAAATTGTTCGGCCAGCGATCAAGAACCATGCGTCCGATTACTTGCAAGGGCACCAGTTCTTCGGGAATCAGCTTGGTCGCGTCCAGATGATCGAACGGAAATCTGTCAGCTTCCTCTTGCGTGAAAAGCTGCACCGCGAATTCCCACTCGGGGAAATTTCCCGCAGCGATGGCCTCGAACATGTCGCGGCGGTGGAAGTCCTGATCAGCACCGGCAATCTTGACGGTCTCATCCCAAATCGTGGACTGCAAGCCGAGCTTGGGACGCCAGTGGAATTTGACGAAGGTCGATTCGTCTGCGTCGTTAATCAGCCGGAAGCTATGCACACCAAAACCTTCGATCATGCGCAGCGAACGCGGTAGCGTGCGGTCCGACATGATCCACATCACCGTATGCATGGATTCAGGCGTGAGAGAAATGAAATCCCAGAACGTGTCGTGCGCGCTCGCCGATTGCGGAAAGCCGCGGTCGGGTTCCATCTTGACGGCATGGATGAGGTCGGGAAATTTAATGGCGTCCTGGATGAAGAAAACCGGGATGTTGTTGCCGACCAGGTCCCAGTTGCCCTCCTTGGTGTAAAACTTGACTGCAAATCCGCGTATGTCACGCGGCGTATCGACCGAACCCGCGCCGCCTGCAACGGTCGATATGCGAGTAAACACGGGCGTCTTTTCACCTACCTCTGTGAGTATCCTGGCGCTGGTGTATTGCTTCAACGAGGCGGTCAGCTCGAAGAAGCCATGCACGCCCGTCGCGCGTGCGTGAACGATACGCTCGGGAATACGCTCGTGATCGAAATGGGTGATTTTTTCGCGGAGGATGAAATCCTCCAGCAGCGTAGGGCCGCGTGGGGTAGCCCTGAGGGAATTTTGATTGTCGGAGATCGCGAGGCCCTGGTTGGTAGTGAGCGCGGGGTGCTCTCCAGCAGCGATCTGGTGCAATTCGCCGCCAGCAGCCGGTTGTGAGTCTGCGCTCGCGCTCGAGTCCTTCTTCTGTTTGTGATTTTCAGCATGACGCATCGTTTTTTGTTTGTGCATGATCAATCTCCTTGGTGAATAACGACGCCAGGTCGGTCCTTGACGTGTCGCCATGCGGCGGTGCTATCGGCATTGCGACGCCCGGCCAGATGCAGGGGTCCAGGCAACTTGCGCCAGAAGAACTCCATCAGCGACGGATGAGGCGGCTAAGCAGGAAACCCGCGACCACAGCCATCCCGACGGCCTTCAGTGGGTTCGTCGAAACGTAATCGCGGGTCTGCGCAACCAGTTGTTTCTGCCGGGCGTTTATGCTTTCACCTTGTTCGGTCAGCCAGTCGACCGTCGGAGCGGCGGCACCAGCCGCCTTGTCCACCGCCTGGTGCGCCATTGCCGCGACCTGGTCGATCGCAGGCTTGGCTTCGCTCGCTGCCTCGTCTGCGGCCCCCACGATTGAATTGACAACTGCGTGTGCGCTCAAAGAGGCCCTGTTCACGGCGCCTTCCGTGTTATGCAATATTCCAGAAGTCGAGGGAGTGTTGTCGCGTGCGATGGTTTCCATGTGATTCTCCTATAGTTGAACAAAAAAACGGACGTTCCCGTGCCGTGCCCTACGTGAATGCGCCGACCGCGTCGCTCATCCCGACCGGCGGCTCGGCACCGCAGTGCTTGTCGCCAGCTGCGGCATCGGCACGCGCGATCCATGCCGGTTGGCGTAGACCCAGGTGTACTCCGCGCCAAACAGAAAAATCTGCGCGGAGTAGTAGACCCATGCGATCAGCACCACGAACGAGCCCGCCGCACCGAATCCGGACGCCAGGCTGCTTTTGCCCAAATACAAGCCGATCAGCACTTTGCCGATGGTGAACAGCAGCGCCGTCACCGCGGCACCGGTCCAGACGTCGCGCCAAGGGATGTTTGCGCGCGGCATGATTTTGTAGATCATCGCAAAAAGCAGTGTGAAGATGCCGAACGAGACCGCAAAGTTGAGGATCTCGAGGAATACATCCCAGCCCTGGAACCAGCCGCCCCACCACTTGCCCAGGGCTGCCAGCGCCGCGCTCACGACCAGCGATACGGTCAGCATGAAGCCCAGACCGAGCACAAGCCCGAACGACAGCAGACGCGTCCGCAACAGATACCAGATGCCCGACTCCGCCGGCGGTGCCGGCACTCGCCAGATACGGTCCAGCGCGCTTTGCAGCTCTGCGAAGATTGCGGTCGCACCGAGCAGCAAGATTGCGATGCCGACAATGGTCGCGACCATGCCCTTGGCCGGTTCATGCGCGGCTTTGAGAATTCCTTCCACCGCCAGCGCACCCTCCGCACCCATTATTCCGCGCAATTGCACGACGATCTCTCCTTGCGCCGCTTGCTGCCCGAATACCATTCCCGCCACCGCGATCACGATGATGAGCAACGGAGCGAGCGAAAAAAGCGTGTAGTAGGAAAGGGCGGCGCCCATGCTCGGGGCGTAGTCATCCACCCAGGCTTTGACGGCCGCCTTGATCATCTGCCCCTGTTGACTTAACCTATTTCCCTGCGGCAACGTCGCCCACGGCTCCACGGCCGCCTGCTTCTGCGCCGCGCTCTGCGGCTGCGGTAAGACGAGCGGAAACGCGCCTTGGTTTCGCTTAAGCGCCGCCGTCGCGGCACCGAGCGCGCCGAACAATGACAGCAGCATCCGGGCCGTTTTCAGCACGCTCGTAAGGTTTCCGAAAGCTGCGGGGCGGGAGGACTGGGCTGGCGGCTTGGCGCTGCGCCTAATGGCAAAGTACCCAACGGCGGCAGTGGCGGTAATCAGCCCGCCGATCATGAAGGGCGACGTCACCAGCCGGCACACCTTTAACTTCAACGCCTGACCCTGCGCGACGATGCTCGCCGTGGAGGCGGCAACACGCGCCTCCGCAAGTTCTAGTTCCGCCGGTGAGCTACTCATGGCTCGGTGTGGACACGGACTTCAAGCCCAGCTGGCGTCGCGTTGCGCTAAACAGGATATCCTGGCGGCGCTTGATGGCGAGGAACGCGAGGCCGCCGGCACCGGCGAAATTTAGCAGCGCGACGAGCAACAGCGACCAGGTCCAGCCGAGAATATCGTTTTCCACCAAGGCCGCTACGATGCATCCGACCAGCGCCAGCCAGCCGGTAATCGACAAAACTGTTGCGCCGACACCAAATCCGAACATCAGCGCGAGTCCGATGCCGGCCTTTTTTCCCTCCAGTACGGCGAGGTCGAGGAAACTGTCCAGCCA
>DATCIC010000457.1:0-2902 GCA_036508025.1 Rhodoferax sp.
CCGCTCGCCGCAACAGCATGTCGGGGTGGTTCACTCCAGCAACCTTTGCACCGAAATCACCCTTAATACCAGCGACACCGAGACAGCGGTGTGCAATCTCGGCTCGGTCAATTTGCTGCAGCACATGAAAGACGGCCCCGCCGACTCGACCGGCGGATCCAAAGTTATCGATCACGCCAAGCTGCAAAAAACGATCACGACCGCCATGCGCATGCTCGACAACGTCATCGATATCAACTTTTACGCCGTGAGAAAGGCGCGCGACTCCAATATGCGGCATCGGCCGGTGGGCTTGGGGGTCATGGCGTTCCAGGACAGCCTGTATGAGCTGCGCATCCCCTACGCCAGCGATGCGGCCGTGGCATTTGCTGATACCTCCATGGAAGCCATCTGTTATTACGCCTATTGGGCGTCCACCGAGCTGGCACGGGAACGGGGGCAGTACGCCAGCTACAAAGGGTCTCTCTGGGACAAGGGCATTTTGCCCATCGACACGCTGGACATGCTGGCGCGCGAGCGTGGTGGCTATGTGGAAGTAGATCGCTCATCCACGCTGGACTGGGAAGCCCTGCGTAAAAAGATTGCCAAGGATGGCATGCGCAACTCCAACTGCACCGCCATCGCACCCACCGCCACGATCTCCAACATCATCGGTGTTGACGCCTCCATTGAACCCTGCTTTGGCAATCTATCCGTCAAGTCCAACCTGTCGGGTGAATTCACCATCATCAACAGCTATCTGGTGCAGGACCTCAAGCGCCTCGGACTTTGGGATGATGTCATGGTGATGGACCTCAAACACTTTGATGGTTCCTTGAATCCGATCGACCGGGTGCCAGCCGACATCAAGGCCCTGTATGCCACCGCCTTCGAGGTTGAAACGCGCTGGCTGGTGGAAGCCGCCGCGCGTCGTCAGAAGTGGATTGACCAAGCCCAGTCTCTCAACATTTACATGGCTGGCGCCTCGGGTAAAAAGCTGGATGACACGTACAAGCTGGCCTGGATTCGCGGCTTAAAGACCACCTACTATCTGCGCACCATGTCGGCCACCCATGCCGAGAAATCAACCGTCACCGCCGGGCGCATGAATGCAGTGTCTTCGGGCAGTGAGTCGGCGCATGGCAGTGCAAGCATGAGTGCACTGGACGCTGCGGCGGCCACGGCAAGAATGCAGATGGCATCCGGCCCTGCAACCGACATCAAATTTTGCGGTGTTGACGATCCAACCTGCGAATCATGCCAATGAGGTTCATACCCTCGCCATATCCTGGCGATGCGATGTTGCTGCGCCACACTCATCAACACAATACCGCAGCGATGTGAATGAATACTTTTCATTTCATTTCACTGCTCTCATAATCTGCTGATTGGAATCATCTATGTTGACCTGGGACGAAGAAGTCAAGCCCACACCGCCATTGCCTCCTACACGCGGCTCATCCAGCAGCCGCTCGACGGAGCCGTCGCCCGCAGTTTCCACCAGCCCCCGCCGCGTCAATGCCGCTGACAAGCGAATCATCAATGGCAAGACCGACGTCAACCAGCTCGTTCCCTTCAAGTACAAGTGGGCTTGGGAGAAATATCTCTCCAGCTGCGCCAACCATTGGATGCCGCAAGAAGTCAACATGACGCGTGACATTGCCCTCTGGAAAGACCCCAACGGGCTGACTGAAGACGAGCGTCGCATCATTAAACGCAATCTGGGGTTTTTCGTCACTGCAGACTCGCTGGCGGCCAATAACATTGTGCTTGGCACCTACCGCCATATCACAGCACCCGAGTGCCGACAGTTTTTGTTGCGTCAGGCCTTTGAAGAGGCCATTCACACCCATGCTTATCAATACATCGTGGAGTCATTGGGTCTCGATGAAAGTGAAATCTTCAATGCCTACAACGAAGTCCAGTCCATCCGCGACAAAGACGAGTTTTTGATCCCCTTCATTGAAGCCATCATGGATCCGGCCTTCAAAACCGGAACTCACGAGACAGACCAGACCCTGCTGAAGTCGCTGATCGTGTTTGCCTGCCTGATGGAGGGTCTGTTTTTCTATGTGGGCTTTGCGCAAATTCTGGCTTTGGGGCGTCAAAATAAAATGACCGGGGCTGCCGAGCAATACCAATACATCTTGCGCGATGAGTCCATGCATTGCAACTTTGGCATTGACTTGATCAACCAGCTCAAGCTTGAAAACCCGCAGTTGTGGACATCAGACTTCAAGGCTGAGATCAAAGCACTGTTCGAGCAAGCTGTCGAACTGGAATACCGCTACGCTGAAGACACCATGCCCCGCGGCGTGCTGGGTATGAATGCGTCCATGTTCAAAGGCTACTTGCGCTATATCGCCAACCGCCGCGCCACGCAGATCGGTCTCGATACACTTTTTCCCAATGAAGAGAATCCGTTCCCGTGGATGAGCGAAATGATTGACCTCAAGAAAGAACGCAACTTTTTTGAGACCCGCGTCATTGAATATCAATCCGGTGGTGCGCTGTCCTGGGATTAATTTTAAAAAATGACAATAGAAATTTCACATCTTGCTGATTGCCCTCGTGAAGGCAACAGTGATTTGTGCACCCTGGTTCATAGTGCTGGGTTTAAGCCCAACATCATGCATCGCTTCATGCGCTTTGACTTGCATGAAGTGCTCTTAGTAATTTGATCAAGGAGAACAATGATGGCAACTGCAAAAAAACCGGTCGTAAAAAAGGCCGCTCCCGTGAAGAAAGCTGTACCAGCTAAGAAAGCTGTACCGGCTAAGAAAGCTGCACCAGCTAAGAAGGCTGTGCCGGCTAAGAAGGCTGCACCAGCTAAGAAAGCGGCACCAGCTAAGAAAGCTGCACCGGCCAAGAAAGCTGCACCGGCCAAGAAAGCTGCACCGGCCAAGAAAGCTGCACCGGCCAA
>DATCIC010000458.1:0-9921 GCA_036508025.1 Rhodoferax sp.
TTGGCCAAGCCAGCGACGTTGGCGATGTCGAGGCCAAATTGCGCGCTGTTGGCTTGCCCGGCCTGCTGGTGCCCGACACCAAGCTGGCGCTGGCGCAACTGGCCACCCAATGGCGCGCCCAGTTCACGCTGCCCTTGATCGCCGTCACCGGCAGCAACGGCAAGACCACGGTGACGCAGATGATTGCCGCCATCCTGCGCGCCTACAAGCCACAGGCGTATCTGGCCACGCAAGGCAACCTGAACAACGACATTGGTGTGCCGCTCACAGTGCTGCGTCTGCGCCGCCAGCACGAGATCGCGGTGGTCGAACTCGGCATGAACCATCCCGGCGAAATTGCGACGCTGGCTGCCATTGCCCAACCAACCGTGGCGCTGGTCAACAACGCGCAGCGCGAACACCTCGAATTCATGGCCACCGTCGAGCGGGTCGCGCAAGAAAACGGCTCTGTCATTGACGCGCTGCCTGAGCACGGTGTGGCGGTGTTCCCGGCTGACGACACCTATAGCCCGCTGTGGGCGGACAAAGCCGGGTCGCGCGTGGTCTTGCGGTTTGGCAGCGCCGACGACGTGGTTGGCGCGGCGCAAGTGCGTTGCGTGCAGGCCGACTGGTCCGGTGTCGCCTGGCAGGTCGCGGTCAGCACGCCTGCGGGCGCCTTGCAGTACGCCTTGCCGATTGCGGGCCTGCACAACGTCAAGAACTCATTGGCGGCGGTGGCTTGTACCCTGGCCGCAGGCGTTCCCTTGAAGCAAATTGCCCATGGTCTGAGTGCCTTCGAGCCGGTCAAGGGCCGCTCCCGCGCTTTGCTGATCCAGATTGGTGCGCGCCAGATCACGCTGGTGGACGACAGCTACAACGCCAACCCGGACTCGGTGCAGGCCGCCATTGACGTGCTGGCCAGTTTGCCGGGGCCACGCTTGCTTGTGCTGGGCGACATGGGTGAAGTGGGGGACCAAGGGCCGCAGTTTCATGCCGAGGCCGGCCAACATGCCCGCGCGCTGGGCGTCGAGTCCTTGTTCACGCTGGGTGAGTTATCAAAGGCAACGGCGGCGAGTTTTGGCCCCGGTCGTCATTTCCAAGACATGCCAGCACTGCAAGCGGCGGTGCTGGCCGAGCTACCGCGTGTCGGCAGCGTGCTGGTCAAAGGCTCACGCTTCATGAAGATGGAACGGGTGCTTGAGGCCATTCTTCATCAAACCCAACCAGACAAGGATGCCGACCATGCTGCCTAGCCTCGCCCAGTGGTTGCAGACGCTGTCGCCGGAACTCGGTTTTCTGCGGGTGTTTCAGTACCTGACGTTTCGTGCCGTCATGGCCGCCTTGACGGCACTGTTGATGGGTCTGGCGGCAGGGCCGTTTGTCATTCGACGTCTAAGCGAACTCAAGATTGGTCAGCCGATTCGCGGCTACGGCATGGACTCGCACCTGAGCAAGAGCGGCACGCCCACCATGGGCGGGGTCCTGATTTTGCTGTGCATTGCCATTGCCACCTTGTTATGGGTCGATCTGAGCAACCGCTTTGTCTGGATCGTGCTGCTCGTCACGCTCGGATTTGGCGCCATTGGCTGGGTCGATGACTGGCGCAAGGTCGTCAACAAAGACCCGGAAGGCATGCGCTCGCACGAAAAATATTTCTGGCAATCGTTCATTGGCCTGCTGGCGGCGTTGTACCTGGTATTCAGCATTTCGGAGAACTCCAATATGCGCGTGCTGGAGCTGTTCTTCACCTGGGTGCAGTCGGGCTTTGACCTGGATTTGCCACCCAAGGCCGGGCTGCTGCTGCCGTTTTTCAAGTCGGTCAGCTATCCGTTGGGCGTGCTCGGCTTTGTCATCCTGACCTACCTGGTGATTGTGGGCTCCAGCAATGCGGTGAATCTGACCGACGGCCTGGACGGTCTGGCCATCATGCCGGTGGTGTTGGTGGGGGCTTGTCTGGGGATTTTTGCCTACGTCACGGGCAGCGCGGTCTATTCCAAATACCTGTTCTTCCCGCACATTCCAGGCGCGGGCGAGTTGCTGATCTTTTGTTCCGCCATGTCCGGGGCCGGTTTGGCTTTCTTGTGGTTCAACACGCATCCGGCGCAGGTGTTCATGGGGGATGTCGGCGCCTTGGCCCTGGGGGCAGCTTTGGGCACGGTCGCGGTGATCGTGCGCCAGGAAATTGTGCTGGCCATCATGGGCGGCGTTTTTGTGGTGGAGGCGCTGTCGGTCATGTTGCAGGTGAGCTGGTTCAAGTTCACCAAAAAGCGTTTTGGCCAAGGGCGGCGCCTGTTCAAGATGGCACCGTTGCACCACCACTTTGAGAAAAGCGGCTGGAAAGAGACGCAGGTCGTGGTGCGCTTCTGGATCATCACCATGCTCTTGTGCTTGGTTGGACTGTCCACCTTGAAGCTGCGGTAACCATGAACGACCTGCAAGACCAACACGTGCTGATTCTGGGCCTGGGCGCCTCGGGTCTGGCCATGGCGCGCTGGTGTTCGCGCTGCGGCGCGCGGGTGACGGTGGCTGACACGCGCGCTACGCCGCCGCAGTTGGCGGCCCTGCAGCGGGACGTGCCAGCGGCCCGGTTTGTCAGCGGTGCCTTTGATGCGGCGCTGGTGGTGGACACCGACGTGCAGGCCGTGTTCAAGAGCCCGGGGCTGTCGCCCCAGGATGTTGCTATAGTTACAGAAGCTGCTCGCGCAAGTGGAATAAGGGCTGCAGGCGAATTGGGCTTATTTTCTCAGGCGCTGGCTGATTTGAAGGCCACGCAAGGCTACGCCCCCCAAGTGCTGGCCATTACCGGCACCAACGGCAAAACCACGGTGACCGTCTTGACCGGGCAACTGGTGGCGCGCGTGGGCAAAACCGTGGCGCTGGCAGGCAATATCGGCCCGACCCTGCTTGATACGCTGATCAAGCACTTGGTGGCCGACACATTGCCCGAAGTCTGGGTGCTTGAGCTGTCGAGCTTCCAGCTGGAGGGGGAAAGAACTTTCGAGCCCAGCGCTGCTGCGGTGCTCAACATCACGCAAGACCATCTGGACTGGCATGGCAGCATGGCGGCCTACGTGGCTGCCAAAGCCAATATTTTTGGCGCCACCGGCCTGATGATCCTGAACCGCGAAGACCCGCAGGTCATGGCGATGCTGCCTGAGCCGGTGCGTGTCAAGCTGCAACGCCCCCAGTTACGCGCCCATGTCACCTTCGGCGCTGATCTGCCACAGCGCCCGGGCGATTTTGGGTTGGAGCAGGTCAACGGCATGTTGTGGCTGGTGCGCGCGCTGGAGGCCGATGAAACGCTAAAGACGCGCAAGGGTGAAGTGCCCGAGCTGTACCTGCAGCGCCTGATGCCGGCCGACGCGCTGCGCATTCGCGGGCGCCACAACGCGGTTAACGCACTGGCGGCGCTGGCTCTGGCTCAAGCGGCCGGTTGCGCGCTGGGTCCGATGCTCTACGGCCTGCGCGACTACCGCGGTGAGCCGCACCGGGTGCAGCCCATCGGCATCTTCAATGAAGTTGAATTTTTTGACGACAGCAAAGGCACCAACGTGGGCGCCACCGTGGCGGCGCTCAGCGGCCTGGGCGCCGAGCGCAAAGTGATCGTCATCCTGGGTGGCGAGGGCAAGGGACAAGACTTCGCGCCGCTGGTCGATCCGGTGTCGCGCTACGCCCGCGCCGTGGTGCTGATCGGGCGCGACGCGCCGCTGTTGCGCGTCGCGCTGCAAGCCACCCACGTGCCGCTGCTGGCGGCCGAGTCCATGGCGCAGGCCGTCGCGCTGGCCAATGCCCAGGCGCACGCCGGCGACGCGGTGCTGCTGTCGCCGGCCTGTGCCAGCTTTGACATGTTTGACAACTACGAGCACCGGGCGCGGGTGTTCGTGGCCGCCGTGGGCGAGCTCGCCAGCGCCGCCGGGTTTGAGTTGGGGTTGGCGTCATGAGGAAATGGTTTCACGCTTTGGGCGGGCCGGTGGGCGATGCGCTCCCGGTGCGCCTGGGCGCCACACGGCGCGCCGCCACCGGCACTGTCCCGACACCGGTGCTGGGTTTTGACCAAGCGCTGGTCTGGGTCACCGTGGCGTTGCTGGCCTGGGGCCTGGTGATGGTTTATTCCGCCTCGATCGCGATGCCGGAAAACCCGCGCTTTGCCCGCTACACCCACAGCTACTTTCTGGTCCGCCACGCGATGTGGCTGGTGATGGCCTTTGTCTCGGCGCTGCTGGCGTTTCAGGTGCCGCTGGCGATGTGGGAAAAGTCGGCCGGTTGGTTGTTTGTGCTGTCTCTGGTCCTGCTCGCCGCGGTCTTGATTCCGCATGTGGGCAAGGTGGTGTACGGTGCGCGGCGCTGGATCTCGCTCGGCCCCTTGAGTTTTCAGCCGTCTGAACTGGCCAAGTTCACCGTGCTGCTGTACGCAGCCGACTACATGGTGCGCAAGATGGACGTCAAGGAGCACTTTTTCCGCGCCGTGGCGCCCATGGGCGTCGCGGTGGCGGTGGTCGGCGTGCTGCTGCTGGCCGAACCCGATATGGGTGCGTTCATGGTGATCGCCATGATTGCCATGGGCATTTTGTTTCTGGGCGGCGTCAATGCCCGCATGTTCTTTTTGATCGCCACCGTGTTGCTGGGGGCCTTCATGATGATGATCGCCTTCAATGACTACCGGCGCGCGCGCATTTTTGCCTACCTGGATCCCTGGAGTGAAGAGAATGCGCTGGCCAAGGGCTACCAGCTCACCCATTCCTTGATCGCGGTCGGCCGTGGTGAAATTTTTGGCGTCGGCCTGGGTGGCAGTGTTGAAAAGCTGCACTGGCTGCCCGAGGCCCACACCGACTTTTTGCTGGCCGTGATTGGCGAAGAGTTTGGCCTGATCGGTGTCGTGTTAGTCGTTGGCCTGTTCCTGTGGCTGACCCGGCGCATGATGCACATCGGGCGCCAGGCGATTGCACTGGACCGGGTGTTTGCCGGCCTGGTGGCGCAGGGCGTGGGCATCTGGGTCGGTTTCCAGGCCTTCATCAACATCGGCGTCAACCTGGGTGCGCTGCCGACCAAGGGCCTGACGCTGCCCTTGATGAGCTACGGCGGCTCGGCCATTCTGATCAATCTGGTGGCGGTTGCCGTGGTGCTGCGCGTGGATCACGAAAACCGCCAGTTGATGCACGGAGGCAGGGTATGAGCCGAGTCGCCCTGATCATGGCCGGTGGCACCGGCGGCCATATTTTCCCGGGGCTGGCACTCGCGCATGCCTTGCGCGAGCGCGGCTGGCAGGTGCACTGGCTCGGTGGCGCCGGGACTGCGAGTCTGCCCAGCATGGAAAGCCAGTTGGTGCCGCCACAAGGCTTTGCCTTTGAGTCGATTGATTTTTCCGGTGTGCGCGGCAAGGGCCTGGGCACCCTGGTGCGATTGCCCTGGCGTCTGTTGCGCGCCTGCTGGCAGAGCGTCGCCCTGCTGCGCCGCGTCCAGCCTGATGTGGTATTGGGCCTGGGCGGCTATATCACCTTGCCCGCCGGGCTGATGGGCGTGCTGCTGGGCAAAGCATTGGTCTTGCATGAACAAAATTCAGTCGCCGGCATGGCCAACAAGGTGCTGGCCCGATTCGCCACGCGGGTCTTTACCGCGTTTCCGGATGTCTTGCACAACGGGCACTGGGTCGGCAACCCCTTGCGCGCTGCGTTCCTCCAGGTGCCTGATCCTGCCACCCGCTTTGCCGGTCGCAGCGGTCCGCTCAAGCTGCTGGTGCTGGGCGGCAGCCTGGGGGCCAAGGCCTTGAACGACATCGTGCCGCGCGCGCTGGCGCTGCTGCCTTTTGAACAACGCCCGCAAGTGACGCACCAGAGCGGCGCCAAACAGATTGACGCCTTGCGTGCCAACTATGCCGGCGCCGGGGTCCAGGCCGAACTCACGCCGTTTATTGACGACACCGCGCAAGCCATGGCCGGGGCCGACCTGGTGATCTGCCGCGCCGGTGCCAGCACCGTGACCGAGATCGCCGCAGTCGGTGCGGCCGCCCTGTTTGTGCCGTTTCCGTCGGCCGTGGACGACCACCAAACCAGCAACGCCCGCTTTCTGGTGGATCAGGGTGCTGGCTGGCTGCAACCCCAGTCGGCACTGAGCCCTGAATGGCTGGCTGATATGCTACAAAAAACAGAGCGTACTGCGCTTATGGGACGGGGGCTAGAGGCTAAAAAGCTTCAAAGAATTGACGCCACCGAGAAGATCGTCGCGGCTTGCGAGGAGTTGGTGCGATGAGTAACTATTCTTCTATGCCCTCTCTTGCTGTGTCTGAGTCAATGGTCGCAGGGTTCGTTTTGGTTTCCGGCTGGTTTGAATCTTCTGTGGTTGACGGGTCAGGATTTGTTTTTTGCTATTTTTCCCCCACTCACTCCCCCAACCCCTCTCTCGCCCCGCCGGGCGAAAGAGGGGAGCTCCATTTGGCCGCGTTCTTTAAGGCGGGAACTTTGCGCTTCACTGTTCGCTGGCCTCAAAGTGGCGTTAACTCAGCGACCAGTCGCTGTAGCCAAATTCGGCGTCGCATCAGCTCGCCTAGTCTGGATTTCTCGGGCAGCCGCCCAGAAACAGCGCACGCAGATCAAGCGTTGCCTCAACGCCAACCGGCCTCAACCTGCTTGCAGCAAATCGAAAACCCGCGCCCCCAGTTTGATGGCAATGTGCCCATGCGGGCCTCTTTCCCACCTTTCAAGACGCGGCCAAATGTGGCTGTTAGCTCCCTTTCCGCCCCGGCGGGGGTGGAAGGGGTTGGGGGAAGGGGGGGGATACAACGCATAAGAAACAAGAACGCTGCAAGTAACCGTTTTGGCAATTCAAACGACGACAACCCCTGCATCCAAACAATACTACAAAAACAAGAGCTAACTATGCATATAGCACGGGGGCTAGAGGTCAAAAAGACTCAAAGAATTAGCCCATACCTTCAGATCGCAATCCAGGAACTGACCTTATGAAACACGCCATCAAACACATCCACTTTGTCGGTGTCGGCGGTGTCGGCATGTCCGGCATTGCCGAAATCTTGCTGAATCTGGGCTACACCATTTCCGGCTCGGACCTGGCCGACAGCGCCACCTTGCAGCGCCTGGCCAGCTTGGGTATCCAGACCTATGTGGGCCACGAGGCGGCCCACGTGGCTGGCGCCGACGCGGTCGTCACCTCCACCGCCGTGCAGGCCGACAACCCCGAAGTGCTCAGCGCGCGCGCGGGTCACATTCCGGTGGTGCCGCGGGCCTTGATGCTGGCCGAACTGATGCGGCTCAAGCAAGGCATCGCGATTGCCGGCACGCACGGCAAGACCACCACCACCAGCCTGGTCGCCAGCGTGCTGGCCGAGGCCGGCCTTGACCCCACCTTTGTGATTGGCGGGCGCCTCAACAGTGCCGGCGTCAACGCGCGCCTGGGCAAGGGCGACTACATCGTGGTCGAAGCCGACGAGTCCGACGCCTCGTTCCTGAACCTGTCGCCGGTGATGGCGGTGGTGACCAATATCGACGCCGACCACATGGAGACCTATGGCCATGACTTTGGCCGCCTCAAGCAGGCGTTTGTCGATTTCCTGCACCGCATGCCTTTTTACGGCACCGCCATTTTGTGCACCGATGACCCTGCCGTGCGTGACATCGTGCCGCACGTCACCTGCCCGGTCACCGGCTACGGCTTTGACGAAGGCGCGGAAGTGCGCGCCGTGAATGTGCGCGCGGTGGATGGGCAAATGCATTTCACGGTGCGGCGGCGCAATGGTGTCGTGCTGCCCGACCTGGATGTGGTGCTGAACCTGGCTGGGCGGCACAACGTCCTCAATGCCTTGTCGGCGATTGCGGTGGCGGCGGAGCTCAACATAGCGGACGCAGTGGTGCAAAAAGCGTTGGCTGGCTTCAAAGGCGTCGGGCGGCGTTTCCAGCGTTATGGCGAGATGAGGGCCCAGGGCGGCGGCACGTTTACGCTGATTGACGACTATGGCCATCATCCGGTCGAGATGGCGGCCACGCTGGCGGCGGCGCGCGGGGCTTTTCCGGGGCGGCGTCTGGTGCTGGCGTTCCAGCCGCATCGCTATACCCGCACGCGCGACTGTTTTGAAGACTTCATCAAGGTGATTGGCCAGGCTGACGCGGTGTTGCTGGCCGAAGTCTATGCCGCTGGCGAAGCGCCGATTGTGGCGGCCGATGGCCGTACGCTGGCGCGGGCGTTGCGTGTGGCCGGGCGCATCGAGCCGGTGTTTGTCGATGACATCGCCGCTATGCCGCAGGCCATTGCGGACAACGCCAGGGAGGGTGATGTGGTGCTGTGCATGGGCGCCGGCTCGATCGGTGGCGTGCCGGCCAAGGTGCTTGAGTTGCTACAAATTTCAGAGCTGTTGGTGCAGGAAGGACGTGCGTTATGAGTCAAATTGATCTAAATAATGGCCTGAGCCAGGAGCGCAGTCGCAGCACAGAACGCCCGGCGGCGGACCTGGGCAAGGTCGCCGTGCTGATGGGCGGCGCGTCGGCAGAGCGTGAGGTGTCGCTGATGTCCGGGCAGGGGGTGCTGCAGGCGCTGATTTCGCAAGGGGTTGATGCCCATGCGTTTGACCCGTTTGATCGTGATCTGGCCGATCTCAAACGTGAAGGTTTTGCGCGCTGCTTTATTGCCTTGCACGGTCGCTTTGGTGAAGACGGCACGGTGCAGGGTGCGCTTGAACTGCTCGGCATCCCTTACACAGGCTCCGGCGTGATGGCCTCCAGCATCGCCATCGACAAGGTCATGACCAAGCGCATCTGGCGCAGCGAGGGACTGCCGACGCCTGAGTGGCAGCAGGTCGACAGTGCCGCAGCCACGAGCGAAGCCTTCGCCGCGCTGGGCAGCCCGATGATTGTGAAGCCTGACCGGGAAGGTTCCACCATCGGCCTGACCAAAGTCACGCAAACAGAGCAGTGCGCTAGCGCCTACGCCCTGGCCACCCACCATGACGCCATGGTGCTGTGTGAGCAGTTCGTCAAAGGCGATGAGGTGACGATTCCGATCCTCGGTTCGGGCGCTGACGCCCATGCGCTGCCGGTGATCCGCATCGTGGCGCCGGATGGCAACTACGACTACCAGAACAAATATTTCACCGACACCACGCAATATCTGGTGCCAGCCAACTTGCCGGCAGGCGAAGAAACCCATATTCAACAACTGGCGCTCAAGGCTTACCAGGTGCTGGGATGCCGGGGCTGGGCCCGCGTTGATGTGATGATCGACGCCGCCACGCGCGCGCCCTACCTGCTGGAAATCAACAC
The DNA here is from genome assembly GCA_036508025.1 of Rhodoferax sp. Taxonomy (GTDB): domain Bacteria; phylum Pseudomonadota; class Gammaproteobacteria; order Burkholderiales; family Burkholderiaceae_C; genus Rhodoferax. The sequence goes on from DATCIC010000458.1 coordinate 9,246, forward strand.
CTCGCCCGGCATGACGCCGCACTCGCTGGTGCCTATGGCGGCCAAGGCCGCTGGTGTCAGCTACCCTGCGCTGTGCCTTGAGGTGTTGCACCATGCCACGCTGGACTATGCCGCCCCGGGTGGCGATGCCCGGCAACCCTCCACGGAGCCTGCATGAAAATGCCGCTGTCCGCGCCGCTGGATGTGAAACTCATGAACCTGACGGCATCCGTTTTGTTCGTGGCCCTGGCCTTGCTGCTGATGAGCGCAGGGGTGCTGTGGGCATCGCGGAGCGGGGTGTTTGCCATTCGGGCCATCGCGGTGACGGGCGAGGTGACGCACAACAATGCGGTGACGCTGCGTGCCAACGTGGTCCCGCACCTGAGCGGCACTTTCCTGACACTGGACGTGATGGAAGCGCGTCGCGCTTTTGAGTCGGTGCCCTGGGTGCGCCAGGCCGTGGTCCATCGCGACTTTCCCAACCGCCTGCGGGTGCAATTGCAGGAGCACCACGCCGTGGCTTATTGGGGTGCGGAAAGCGAATCCCGGTTGCTGAACAATTTTGGTGAAGTGTTTGAAGCCAACCTCGGCGAGCTTGAGCAAGACAATCTGCCGCGCTTGAATGGCCCGGACGGTCATTCGGCCCAGGTGTTGGCCATGTACCAGACCTTGCAGCCGCCTTTTGAATTGATGGACC
>DATCIC010000459.1:0-2983 GCA_036508025.1 Rhodoferax sp.
CGACCGCTTTTTTCAAATCTGCATCAATGTTGGGATAGTCCAGAATCGCCTTGGGATGCACTCCAATGTTGTTGTTGATGATGAATTCAAGTCGCGCCAAACCGACGCCTTCATTGGGCAACTGGCAAAAATCAAATGCCAGTTGCGGATTGCCGACATTCATCATGATCTTGACGGCAATTTTGGGCATTTCGCCGCGTTGAACTTCGGTGATTTCGGTTTCCAGCAAGCCATCATAAATAAAACCGGTGTCACCCTCTGAGCAACTGACAGTCACCAGCATGCCGTCCTTGAGCACCTCGGTCGCATTCCCGCACCCCACTACCGCCGGTATACCCAGCTCGCGCGCGATGATGGCGGCATGACAGGTGCGTCCGCCCCGATTGGTCACAATGGCCGAGGCCCGCTTCATCACCGGCTCCCAGTTGGGATCGGTCATATCTGTCACAAGAATATCGCCAGCCTGCACCTTATCCATCTCGCTGATGTTGTGCACGATGCGAACTGGGCCCGTGCCGATCTTCTGGCCAATGGCCCGCCCTTCGATAATCACCGCACTCTTGCCCTTGCCCTTGAGCTTGTAACGGTACTCGGCCTTGCCTGCGGACTGGCTTTTCACCGTCTCCGGTCGGGCCTGCAAAATGTAGAGTTCACCATCCAGCCCGTCTTTGCCCCATTCAATGTCCATGGCACGGCCATAGTGCTCCTCAATCACCAACGCATAGGCAGCCAGCTTTTCAACATCGGCCTCGGTCAACGAATAACGGTTGCGCATCTCAGTCGGCACCTCCGTGGTTTTGACCAGCTTGCCTCCACTGGCTTTTTCCTCGGGCGTTGTGAACTGCATCTGGATCAACTTGGAACCCAAACTGCGGCGGATCACGGCCCGCTTGCCGGCCTTGAGCATCGGCTTGTGCACATAAAACTCGTCCGGATTCACAGCACCCTGCACCACGGTTTCTCCCAGGCCGTAGCTGGAGGTGATAAACACCACATCCTGAAAACCGGACTCGGTGTCAATGGTGAACATGACACCCGCTGCACCCAAGTCTGAACGCACCATGCGCTGAATGCCCGCGCTCAAGGCCACGTGCTCGTGGGCAAAGCCTTTGTGTACCCGGTAACTGATGGCACGGTCGTTGTACAAAGAGGCGAAAACCTCTTTGATTTTGTGCAGGATTTCGTCGATACCAATCACATTTAAAAAAGTTTCCTGCTGGCCGGCAAAGGAGGCATCCGGCAAATCTTCGGCTGTCGCAGACGAACGTACGGCAAAGGAGGATTGCGGATTGTCGGCGCTCAGGGTGATGAAGGATTCACGAATGGCCTTTTCAAGGTCAGCCGGAAAGGGCTGCGCTTCAACCATGGCGCGAATCTCCGCACCCACCTGCGCCAGCGCCCGCACGTCTTCAGTATCGAGGGCACTCAAGCGGGCATTGATCCTGCCACTGAGATCCTCATGAGCCAGGAAATCGCGAAACGCGTGGGCGGTCGTCGCAAAACCGGTGGGTACTTTCACGCCGGTTGGCAAGTTTGAAATCATTTCACCGAGACTGGCGTTTTTTCCGCCAACCGACTCGACGTCGGTCATTCTCAGGTTTTCAAACGGAACGACCAAGGCGGTCGAATTAAAAAGTTCAGACATGGGAAAGCTCCAGAAGTTAAAAGCGGATCAATGCACAAGCCCGGGCGCTCTGGTGCGCGGGCCATGCCCATGTCAACAGCTTGACTTTGTCGTTGTTCTAATCGGTCAGTGCAGTACATGGAAGAATTGGGTTGAATTTTTGGCATTGTAGGCTGCGAGTCGGCCAGATGCAGCTGGCCCGGGGCACAATGCCCCAAGACAACCCAATCCTCAAACACCATGTCGCAACGTACTGTATTTTTCATATCCGATGGCACCGGCATCACCGCAGAAACCTTTGGTAACGCCATACTGACCCAGTTTGAAACCAATTTTCGGCATGTCAGGCTGCCATTTACCGACTCCGTTGACAAAGCGCACCAAGCGGTACGGGAAATCAACCACGCCGGCATCGTGGACGGCAATAAATCCATTGTTTTTACGACGCTGGTGAATGCGGAGGTCCTCAAAGTCATCAGCGACAACTGCCAGGGCATGCTGCTGGATATGTTTGGAACTTTCGTCCATCCGCTTGAATCTGAACTCAGACTCAAGTCCAGCCACCGCATTGGCCGCTTCAGCGATGCCAGCAAAAGCAGCGCCTACCAATCTCGCATTGAAGCCATTAACTTCTCATTGGCCCATGACGACGGGCAATCCAACACCGACCTGGAGCACTCCGATATCATTTTGGTTGGCGTCAGCCGAAGCGGAAAGACGCCGACTTCACTCTATCTGGCGATGCAATATGGGCTCAAAGCCTCCAACTACCCACTGATTCCAGACGACTTTGAGCGCCAACAGTTGCCACCTGCGCTAAAGGCTCACAAAAACAAACTTTTTGGTCTGACGATCCAGCCTGAACGTTTGAGCGAAATTCGCAACGAGCGCAGGCCCAATTCCAAATACGCCTCACTGGAAAACTGCCGCATGGAAGTAAGTGAAGCTGAAGCCATGATGCGCCGCAGCGGTATCCGGTGGTTGTCAACCACCACCAAATCGATTGAAGAAATATCGACCACCATCCTGCAGGAAATCAGGCCGGAGCGCCTAGCTTATTGATTTACCTCAATCAGGCTCTGAATGTCAACTGGATTAAGCTGCGCGCAGGGCAAATACCGCACCATGACCAATTCAACTCAGAATATTCTTGGCCAGCCGCTGACCGGCCCTGGATTAGGATCGCCAACGCGACCTGAGTTTGCATGCCGGCGTGCCGGCGTGCCGGCGCATTGACATTATTTTTTGGAGATCAACTTGTTTCAAACCTCTATCGCGGGTGGCCTGCCAAAGGCGGCCAAGCTTGCCGGGACGCACAAGCAGATGGTTGACCCTATCGGCAAGGTGTTGCCCAGCCTG
>DATCIC010000460.1:0-2208 GCA_036508025.1 Rhodoferax sp.
GAACTCCGGCATCGACAAGCCGGGTTGAAATTGGATGCGGTTCATAGCCATGATGCGCCCCTCAAAATTGGAAGATGGGTACAGATTACGTCCTCTCAAGCTCATCAGGTGAGCTTGGCTGAAGATTGTTGCTAATCAGGATCAATTTTGTATTGACTCAGCCGCACTACAGCCAATATTTTTTCCTCAGACACTGATGGCAAGACGATTCATTTTCTCCCACATCATGGCATCAGGCACGACGGTACTGCACATGTCCGCGGCCACCAACGTCCGCTTTTCGATATGTCGAACGTCAGTTCAGGGCACGTTGAAGTCCGCCACGAACGGCTTCTGACGGGCAATGAATTGGGTAACCCGTAAGCTGACTGTCGTGACCGGCGGCAACGTGTCTGCAGCGGTAGTTGGTGCACGTGCCCCAATGGCACCCAGATCGGATCAAGCAGCAACGCAAGGCGGGAGTGGGGCGGATGTTGGGGGCGTTTCAAAATCAGTCATTCCGGGATAAATTGACTTCAATGCGCGCCACATGCGCCATCAGCGAGCGCTTGGCGACCGGCCACATACGCGGTGGCACGTCGTCGTACACTTGCGCGACCCAGTCGTCCAGGGTGCCGTGCGGCGGGGTCTGCATTGCCTGCAGTCGCGGTCGGCCTGCCTGCCACCGTCGGGTGGAGCAATCACCTGGAACATTTGGCTGGAAATATATGGCGAAGCAGCCTCTATCCCCCGTGCAATAAGCGTGAGTAGCTCATTATTTAGTAGTTTAAGGTCGGGCATGAAACGGCTTTGTGCACGTTGCCGAAGTCAGTCGATAGTCACCGACTTCGGTTTGCAGGACTGAAAAACTGTCAACTACCAAAAAGTTCGGAATGGGTCCCTGATCGAACAAAGTTGATCGCGTTGGCTTCAACCTGATAGATCAGCAGAAAGTCGCCTCCGATGTGGCATTCACGATGATCTGCCCATGGCCCTTTCAGGCTGTGATCCAGCCACTCAGGGCCAAGGGGCGCATCATTGGCAATGAGCAGCATCATCGCCTCCTTGAGTTGCACCATATCAAAGCGCCCAGAGTGTGACAACCGTTGCCAATCCTTCAAAAACGCCTTGGCGTAATCGGCAGCCCGTGGCAACACCGCGCGTTTACTTGTTGCTGTTCTTTTCAAGATTGGCAAACAGTTCGTCAGCAGAAGCAAAACGGATACGGCGTGTGGCCATCATGGCGCGCGACTCTTGCATTGCAGCACGGGTCTCGGCATTTGGCACCTTGAGTTCGAGCGGAAATGCCTGGTCGATCACCACACGTCGCAGAAACAAGCGCACAGCATCCGACACAGACAGACCCATGGCAGTCAACGCCTGGGTGGCTTGCTCTTTGATGTCATCCTCCACCCGAATGTGGATCATTGAAGTTTGTGCTGTCATGGCGATTCCTCCTAAATTACAGCGCTATTATGTATCTCATTTGAGATTTGTTCAAGATGAATTGTCGCAATAATCACGCTGATTCGTCTGACGGCCGCCGGGCAGGCGCTTTCAAGTGCTGGCTGACTTTTCATCAGCCAAGAATCAGTCATTCAGGGATAAATTGACTTCAATCCGCGCCAGATGCGCCATGAGCGAACGCTTGGCCACCGGCCACATGCGCGGCGGCACGTCGTCGTACACCTGCGCGACCCAGTCGTCCAGTGTGCCTTGCGGTTGTGCCTGCATCGCCTGCACGATTTTGGCTTCGCGCTTCAGCCGATGGGCCTTCAGATGCGCAATGGCCCCGGCTGCTTCGCTGTCAAAACCGCCGATCACGTGGCCATGCGCGGGCAGGATGAATTCGAGCTGGAGTTCCTCGCAGGCGGTACTCAAAATGTCCAGCGAGTCCAGGTAGGCCGTCATGTCGCCATCGGGCGGATCAATCACCGTGGTGCTGCCGCTCAGGATGTGGTCGCCGCTGAACAGCAAACGGTCTTCCAGCAACACCAGACAAAGATGGTTGGCGGCGTGGCCGGGGGTATGAATCACCTTGAGCGTGTGGCTGGCAATATATGACAAATCAGCCTCTAGCCCCCGTGGAATAAGCGTGAGTAGCTCATTATTTAATAGTTCTCTATCGGGTGCGAAGACGCTGTGGGCGCGGGCTGTCGGCGCACTGGGCAGACCCAGAATCGGTGGCCGCGGCTGGCCGTGCTGCAGGCACAGCGCCTGCAAGGACAG
>DATCIC010000461.1:0-2825 GCA_036508025.1 Rhodoferax sp.
AGCGGTGAAAGCGCACTCCCAATCATCCTGGTTGACGGCGAGGTGGCTCTCGCGGGCCGCTACCCCAGCCGCGACGATCTGGCACGCTGGGCCGGTGTAACGTTGCCAGCAGCTGTGAAGAATACTGCCAGCAGTTGCTGCTCGGGCGGCAAGTGCTGCTGACCTGCGCGGTTGCCTCCATGAAATTCCTCGATCAGCCGCCCCGCTTCCTGTTTTTTACCGGCAAAGGCGGCGTCGGCAAGACTTCGATCGCCTGTGCCACCGCCATGCAACTCGCCGCCAGCGGGCAACGCGTGCTGCTGGTGAGCACCGACCCTGCGTCCAATGTGGGCCAGGTTTTTGGCGTGACCATCGGCAACACGATCACCCCAATTCCTGCGGTTCCCGGGCTCAGCGCTCTGGAAATCGACCCCCAGGCTGCGGCCCAGGCCTACCGTGACCGGTTGATCGGACCGGTGCGCGGTGTGTTGCCGGATGCGGTAGTTAAAGGCATTGAGGAACAACTCTCGGGCGCTTGCACCACTGAAATCGCGGCCTTTGACGAATTCACCGCACTTCTGACTGACGAAGCGCTGACGCTGGACTACGAGCACATCGTCTTTGATACCGCACCCACGGGTCACACGATTCGCTTGCTGCAGCTCCCCGGGGCCTGGACGGGATTCCTGGAAGCCGGCAAGGGTGACGCATCCTGCCTGGGGCCCCTTGCAGGTCTGGAGAAGCAGCGAGCTCAATACAGCGCTGCTGTGGCGGCCCTTGCCAATCCACAGCGCACCCGCCTCGTGCTGGTGGCGCGCGCTCAAGCTGCATCCTTGCGCGAAGCCGCGCGTACACAAGGCGAGTTGGCCGCCATCGGCCTATTGCAACAATATTTGGTGATCAACGGCCTTTTCCCTGCGGACGAGGCCGGATCGGACCCGTTGGCTGCCGCGATTTGTCAGCGCGAGCAGGCCGCGATCCAGAACATGCCGGCCGATTTGCGCATCATGCCGACCGACCACATCGCGCTCAAGCCATTCAATCTGCTGGGGCTGGAGGCCTTACGGCTGTTGCTGGTTGCAAGTACGCCCATGGCAGCGGCGGCGTCCCAGGAGCAACCAAAAATCGATGGACCAAGCCTGTCGACCTTGGTTGACGAGATCGCGCTGGATGGTCACGGCTTGGTGATGCTGATGGGCAAAGGCGGCGTGGGCAAGACCACGCTTGCTGCGGCTGTGGCGGTGGAACTGGCGCACCGTGGACTGCCCGTGCACTTGACGACGTCTGACCCTGCAGCCCATCTGACCGAAACACTGCACGGCACGCTACCCCACCTGACCGTGAGCCGCATTGACCCGCATGAAGTAACCGAACAGTACCGCGCCCAGGTGCTGGAGAGCAAAGGGGCCAAGCTCGACGCCGCCGGACGCGCTCTGTTGGAGGAAGACCTGCGTTCACCCTGCACGGAAGAGATCGCAGTGTTTCAGGCGTTCTCGCGCGTCATCCGCGAAGCGGGCAAGCAATTTGTCGTGATGGACACCGCGCCCACCGGCCATACCCTGCTGTTGCTCGACGCCACCGGTGCCTACCATCGTGACGTAGTGCGCCAGATGGAGGGCACGGGTCTGCGCTTCACCACCCCCATGCAGGAGTTGCAGGACCCGAAACAGACCAAGGTGCTTCTCGTCACCTTGGCGGAAACCACACCGGTACTGGAAGCCGCGAACCTGCAAAGCGACCTGCGTCGTGCCGGCATCGAGCCTTGGGCCTGGATCATCAACAACAGCGTTGCTGCCACCAAGGTCACCTCACCATTGTTACTTCAACGCGCGCACAACGAGTTGCGCGAGATTGACGCCGTGGTGACGAAGCACGCCAAGCGCTACGCGGTTGTTGCCCTGTTGAATGACGAACCCGTTGGCGTCCAACGCCTTCTGAAACTTTCCCAACCACTTACTTTAAAGAAAGAAATTTGAAAAATGACGACCAAAGTTTTGAACGTACTGTTCCTGTGTACCCACAACTCGGCGCGCAGCATCTTGGCCGAGGCCCTGCTCAACCATATCGGTAAAGGTCGTTTCAAGGCTTTTTCAGCAGGCAGCAGCCCGCGTGAAAACCAGCAACCCAACCCCTTGGGTCTACAGGTCTTGAAAGCTGCCGGCATTTCCATTGACGGGCTGCACAGCAAAACCTGGGACGAATTTGGTCGGACGGACGCACCTCACATGGACCTGGTGATCACCGTCTGTGACAACGCTGCAGGCGAGGTCTGTCCCTATTGGCCGGGCCAGCCCTCCACGGCGCACTGGGGTTACCCCGACCCTTCCGCTGGCGAGGGTACGGATGCGCAAAAGCTCGAAGCGTTTCGGCAAACCCTGCACGCACTCAAGCGCCGCCTGAATATCCTGATCAGTTTGCCGCACGCAAAGCTGGAAAAGGCCCTGCTGCAGACCACGGCCCGCGACTTGGCTAAGGATTGAGGTCATGAGCGTGCAATGTGAAGTGACTGCCAAACAGGCAGTCGGCGTACCCATGAGCGTTTTCGAGCGCTACCTGACGGTGTGGGTTTTCTTGTGCATCGTCGTCGGCATCGCGCTTGGTCAGTTGCTGCCTGATGCGTTCCAGGCTATTGGCAGCATGGAAGTGGCCAATGTCAACCTGCCTGTGGGTGTGCTGATCTGGGTCATGATCATTCCGATGCTGGTCAAGGTCGACTTCGGCGCGCTGCACGAGGTGCGCCAACACGTCAAAGGCATCGGCGTCACGCTGTTCGTCAACTGGCTGGTGAAACCGTTCACGATGGCTTTTCTCGGCTGGTTGTTTATCCGCCACCTGTTTGCGCCGTT
>DATCIC010000462.1:0-5814 GCA_036508025.1 Rhodoferax sp.
AGGCAAAGCACTGTTTGCCCAAATCAAGGGCAGCGGCTACCTGGGTGGCTACAGTCGCGTGACTGACTTCATCCGGGAGTGGCGCGCTACTGAGGGCAAGAAGCCTCACGCCTTCGTACCATTGAAGTTCGATTTGGGCGAGGCCTTCCAGTTTGACTGGAGCGAAGAAGGCTTGGTGGTCGGTGGCATTTATCGGCGTATCCAGGTATCCCACATGAAACTGTGTGCCAGTCGCGCCTTCTGGCTGGTGGCCTACCCCAGTCAGGGTCACGAGATGCTGTTCGATGCCCACACCCGCTCCTTCGCGGCCCTGGGTGGCGTTGCCAGGCGCGGCATCTACGATTTTGTTCCCGGGAACAAAATCGTAGTTTTGTGGCGCCGCGCGTTATGTGCCGCTAGCCCAAGTGGACCGCGCTGCCATTGGCAGATCGCGGCCCGCTGGGCACATAATCTTCAGAGTGATTGCAGCCACTTCATCAGGTCCTGATCCTTGCGCCATCCGGCGGCGGCAGGGAGTGCCGCCGAAGAAGTCGGAGGTATGCATACCGCGAGAGCCGCCTGCTTGGTACGCATAGTGATCTCAGCGTAGCGGTTGGTGGTGTCCAAACTGACATGGCCGAGCCAGGCGCGGATCACATTGGGTTCGACACCGGCTTCCAGGAGACAAACCGCAGCCGTGTGCCGAAACACATGTGGCGATATCGCCGAGCGCTGCTCGCGGGTCCCGGTTCGGATCAGGTCCTGCGTGTGCCGCTTGACGAGTTTGTAGATACCAAAGCGTGTGAGCGACTGGTGCCGATTGGAGACAAACAGCGCGCTGTTCGCGTCGCCGGTCTGAACCGTTTCCAACTGCCTGAGCAATGCAGCAGTCTCTGGCCAAATCGGACAAGCACGCCATTTATCCCCCTTGCCATGCAGCCGCGCGCGTAGCGGTCCGTCGAGGTCCACATCGCCGACATGAAGCTCAACGACCTCCTGAACGCGGGCGCCTGTGTTGTAGAGCAGCATGAGCAGCGCCTGGTCACGCAGGGCGAGGCGACCCTGGGCAGGAAGGTTCTTGAACAGCCGATCAATCTCGTCGCGTTCCAAGTAGCGCGTCGCGGGTGGCTGGGTCCTCTTGTTCGGAATCGCCTCAACCCGTTGCGCTTCGGCCAGCATCTCTGGATGATGCACGGCCAAGAACCGGTAGAAGGTGTGAAGAGCGGCAAGGCGTTGGTTGCGTGTCTGCGGCTTGTTGTGGCGCTGTCCCTCGATCATCTGCAAGAAATCGAGCACCTTCTGCGACGACAAGTCGGGCAGGCTGAGTCGCGTAACCGGCTTGTGGCTGGCTTGTGCGGTATATGCCAGGAAGAGCTTCATCGTGTCGCGGTAACTCTTGATCGATCCCGGACGCAACCCCTTCTGCACCTTGAGATGGTCCTCGAAGAAGCTGAACAGGACTTGTCCAACGGTGCTCATGATTGACCTCGTCTCGGTGCGAATGCCCGGAATCGCAGGTCTGCCTGACGCAGCAGCTCTTCCGTGATGGTCAAGTAAACCGAAGTGGATGCAGGGTCGGTATGACCAAGAAAGGTGGAGAGCTGGATCAGGCGGCGATTGGGGTCGACACCCTCCTGATACCAACGCACCAAGGTCCCCACGGCGAAGGCATGCCTCAGATCGTGCAGCCGAGGGTGTGCCACGCCGGCGGGTATGTGCAGCCCAAGACGCGGCACTAGTGAGTGGAAGGCCAGGCTGATCGTGCACTCGTGGATGGCGCCGCGCTTGGTGAATGAGAACAAAGGCGCCTGCGGATCGCCATGTCCACCGAACTGCTGCTCAACGTAGCGCGTCAAACGCTCGCCCATTTGCGGACCAAACGGCACGAGGCGGCTCTTATTGAACTTGGTGTCGCGAATCAACAGCGTGGCGCGGTCAAACTGGACGTCCCCCACCAGAAGCCTGGTGACTTCGCCAACGCGAAGTCCCAAACCATACAGAAGCGCGAACACCGTCTCGTAGACCAGCGCGCGATGGGGCGCCTTGGGCCGGGTCGGAAGGCTGCGTGCCACGTCCAGCAGACGCCTTGCGTCACCCAGACTGAATAGGTACGGGATGCGTTGGCCCGTCACACGTCGAGGCCTTGCCGTCACCGGGTTGTGGTTAATCATCCTCTGCGTCACTGCCCACTTGAAGAAGCGATGGATCACGCCAACTAGGTGGTTGTAGCTGCGCGCGTGGGAACGGGGACGAGACGCGAGGAAGCCATCGATCAGGCCACTGTCGATTCGCTCCCAGGTCATGGCGCGCTGATCGACCACGTAGGCATCCAGCAAATGTAGCGTAGCGGCCTCGGTTTGATACTTGCAGCCCAGGGCTCGCTTGTATTGCAAGAAGGCCTTGATCGCAATGGCGAGCACGCTGTGAAGCTCGGCGTGAGGGCGGCTCATAGGGCCTCCCCGTTGCCCATGGCAACTTCGCGCAGTGCAGTCAGGGCAACCTTCGTGTAAATCTCGGTCGATTGGGGTGATCGGTGGCCAACGTAGTCTCCGACTGTCTTCAGCGAGAACTCGGCATCGATCAAGCGCTGCACGCACGTGTGGCGCAGCGTGTGGGAACCAGGACGATGAACTTCCACTCCAGCTTGATGAAGATACTTCGCCGCAGCCGACGACACCGCGGCGCTACAGATCGGGCTGCGCGGTGCCATGGTGCGGAAGAACACATGCCGATCCGTGGTCTCAGGCCGACCGTTCTTGAGATAGTCAATGATCGCCTCACCGACGACAGCGGCCAGGGGGTAGGCCGACCAGTGGCCGGCCTTACGTTCTGGGACGCTGAGTCGCTCTCGCTTCCAGTCGATGTCGTCCAGCGTGAGTTTGGCCACCTCGTTGCCTCGCAAACCATACGTTACGAGCAACAAAAGCATTGCGTAGTCTCGACGGCCGACCACCGAGCGTCGATCCACGCAGGCCAACATGCGTCGGACTTCGTCCCATGTAATCGAGCGCGGCACATCGGCCAGTCGATACGTCCGGGGCATCTCCACCGCTGCGCTGAGATCGTCATCTATGAATCCCTCGCGGTAGCAGTAGCGCAGAAAGACGCGCAGCGCGCCGCAAAGATCTCGACGGGTCGTCCGAGCCAGGACCGGGCATCGGTCGACGATAAAGGCGGCAAGCAGTGCCGGCGAGAACGTCGTCACTGATGCGGAGTTGATGCACTGAAGGAATCCGCAGAAGCCGTTCAGATAATGCGCATAGCGCTCGATGGTGTCCTCCTTCAGCCCACGTTCTTCACGCAGGTAGTTCTGGAATCCCGGCGCATCGACTTCGAACGGAAAGGCCTTATGTTGGCGGTGGGACCCAACTCTGCCTCGCAGGGCAACCTCGAGCATTTGTCTCACCGGCGTGCGTGCGTCATGACCAACCTTGGCAAATGCTTCGGCGGACCCGCAGGTCTTCCCGTGAAGCGCCTGCCAGTGCAGCGCAAATGCCTCGACATGGCCGAGCGCAGACTCACCGTCGGTTGCTCCGCGTTGGCTGGCGAAATCGCCAAAATGGCAAAGCACGGGAACGCGCTTGAAGACATTGCGGTCAGCGTAGCCCTGCGCACGCATCCACTCAACGTAGTTCTCGATGTACGCGCCGGCAACGTTCGCGCGAATGCGATCAACCGTGGACGGTTTGATGAAGTAGCGTTCAAGCATGACAACCTCCATTCCAAAAAAATAGGGAGATTGATCTTGCGCCAGGGTCACGCCGCGTTATGTGCCCTTCCTCAAACACACATCCAATGGCAGCGCGGTCCACTTGGGCTAGCGGCACATAACGCGCGGCGCCACAAAACTACGACAACATGAAGACCGCCGTGGACAAGGTCAAAAAGGGCAAGGGCCGCATCGTCAACGCCTGCTTTGCCGTCATGTGTGCGCACTACCTGTTTGATGCCGACTTCTGCAACGTCGCCAGTGGCTGGGAGAAGGGTGTCGTGGAGAAGAACGTCCAGGACAGCCGCAGGCGAATCTGGATTGAGGCGCAGACGCGCCAGTGGCATTCCTTTGATCAACTCAACGCCTGGCTGGGCGAGCGCTGCCGCGCCCTGTGGGGTGAGATCCGCCACCCCGAATACAAGCACTTCAGCGTGCTTGAGATGCTCGAGCAGGAACGCACCGAGATGATGCCCATGCCGACCCCCTTTGACGGCTACGTCCAGAGGGAAGCAAAGGTCACCAGCACCTGCCTGGTCAGCGTGCAGCGCAACCGCTATTCAGTGCCCTGTGAATTCGCGGGTCAGCGGGTAAGCACCCGTCTCTATCCCACACGCGTCAGCGTGGTGGCCGGGGACGTGGTGGTGGCCAGCCACGAGCGCTTATCGGATCGGGGACACACCAGCTACGACTGGTCAAGCACTACATCGATTTGGTGCAGCGAAAGCCGGGGGCACTCAGGAACGGCGCCCCCTTTGCCGACATGCCCACACCCCTGAAGCAATTGAAGCTGGGTTTGATGCGCCATGATGGTGGTGACCGGGTCATGGCACAGGTGTTGGCAGCGGTACCCACCGCTGGGCTAGAGGAGGTCTTGGTCGCGGTAGAACTGGTCATCGAGTCTGGCGCACTCAGTGCCGAGCACGTACTCAACGTGTTGGCCCGGCTCAACGCCAGCCCGCCACCTGAGACCGTGCAGACCACCTTGCAACTCACTGAGGCACCCGTGGCCAACACCGCTCGCTACGACAGCCTGCGCGGGGCGTTGGAGGCTCTACAGGAGGCACCGGTAGCAGCAATAGCCGCCAATGCAGCGGAGCTCAACCATGAAGCGTGATGTCAGCACAGAACTCAAAGAGCTGCGCCTGCATGGCATGGTGGGCGCATGGACGGATTTGATGGCCCAGGGCGAGTCGTTAACGGCGTCCTCAAAGTGGTTGATCGAGCACCTGCTGGAGGCCGAACATACCGACCGCGCCATGCGCTCAGTGCGTCACCAAATGAACGCAGCCAAGTTCCCCATCCATCGTGATCTGGCAGGGTTTGACTTCGCTTGTTCCAAGGTCGATCAGGCGCTGGTCAAGCAGCTCGCGACGCTGGCGTTTACCGATACGGCACAAAACGCCGTTCTCATTGGTGGGCCAGGTACCGGAAAGACGCATTTGGCCACTGCCATTGCCGTGGCGGGTATTGCCTCCAAGGGAAAACGGGTACGCTTTTATTCGACCGTCGACTTGGTCAATGTGCTGGAGAAGGAAAGGCGTGACGGCAAGGCCGGACGCATCGCGTTGTCGTTGATGCGTATGGACATGGTGATCCTTGACGAGCTGGGCTACTTGCCGTTTAGCCAGGCCGGTGGCGCCTTGTTGTTTCACCTGCTCTCCAAGCTGTACGAGCACACCAGTGTGGTCATCACCACCAACCTGAGCTTCTCGGAATGGTCCAGTGTGTTCGGCGATGCCAAGATGACCACCGCACTGTTGGACCGGTTGACCCATCACTGCCACATCGTGGAGACGGGGAACGACTCGTATCGATTCCAGCACAGCAGCATGGCTGCCAAGACCCGCATCAAGGCCAGGGAGCAGACGCGCAAGGGTGTGGCCAAGGAAACGCCGCCAGACGAGCCGTTCTGAAGCTGCGCGCACGGGGGAAATCCGCTACGGGCTACGCCCTTCGCTCCTTTCCCCCATGCAGTTCATGAATCCAAAACCATCAAGACAGGAGAGAAGTCAAAAATCAGCTACTGAGTACACTTATCCACAATTGCCAATTCAAATATTGGCAACCCGCCCTGGCTCATTATTGAATTGGCAGGGTGGCTCAATATTCAATCGGCGCCGACA
>DATCIC010000463.1:0-6402 GCA_036508025.1 Rhodoferax sp.
AGGCCAACGACGCTAGCGCTAAGAGCCCCGCCGATCTGGCCGTCACCATGGCTGACCTACAGAGCTTTCGCCAGGCGGGCAGCCGCTGTACCGGCCACCCCGAATACGGTCTGACTGTGGGCGTCGAGACCACCACCGGCCCGCTCGGCCAGGGCGTGGCCACCAGTGTCGGCATGGCCATCGCGCAGGCCTGGCTGGCCGCCACCTACAACCGCCCGGGCTACACGCTGTTCGACCACAAGGTCTACGCCTTATGCGGCGATGGTGACATGATGGAAGGCATCAGCGCCGAGGCGGCGTCGCTCGCCGGCCACCTCAAACTCGCCAACCTGTGCTGGATCTACGACTGCAACCACATCAGCATCGAAGGCGCCACGGCGATCACTTTTACTGAGGACGTCGGCGCGCGCTTTGCAGCCTATGGCTGGCAGGTACTACAGGTTGCCGACGCGAACGACATCGAGTTGCTCACGCATGGCCTGCAAACCTTTGCCGACACGCGCGAACGGCCCACGCTGATCATCGTACAAAGCCACATCGGTTACGGCGCACCGCACAAGCAGGACACCAAGGAGGCGCACGGCGAGCCGCTTGGCGTGGAAGAAGTCCGTCTGGCCAAGCAGTTCTATGGCTTCGTTCCCAACGCGCAGTTTGCTGTACCCGACGGTGTGCAGGCGCATTTCGGCCAACGTGGCAGCAGCGTGCACCAGGCCTGGCAAACCCGGTTCACCGCCTACCGGGCACAGTACCCCGACCTTGCAGAGCACATCGATCGCATGCAGTGCCGCACGCTGCCTGACGGCTGGGACAGCGCGCTGCCGACTTTCAAAGCCGATGCAAAAGGGCTCGCCACCCGCGACGCCTCGGGTCAGGTTCTGAACGCGATTGCCGCACAGGTGCCCTGGTTGCTGGGTGGGGCGGCCGACCTGGCGCCTTCGACGAAGACCCATCTGGATTTCGATTTCGCCGGTGTCTTCGAGCCGCGCTCTGATCCAGGCGGGGGTGCCGAAAGCGATTCCGGCAGTCACGCGGGCCGCAACTTTCACTTCGGCATTCGCGAGCATGCCATGTGCGCGATCGCCAGCGGCATGGCGCTGTCCGGGCTGCGCCCGTTTGCGGCCAGCTTTTTCGTCTTCACCGACTACTGCCGCGGCGCGATCCGGCTGGCCGCGATGATGGGTTTGCCGGTGATCTACGTCTGGACCCACGACTCGATCGCGATGGGAGAAGACGGGCCGACGCACCAGCCGGTCGAACAGCTGGCATCGTTTCGCGCGATGCCCGGCATGGTGCTGCTGCGTCCGGCCGACGCCAACGAGGTGGTCGAGGCCTGGCGCGTCGTGATGCAGCTCCAGCGATGCCCGGCGAGCCTGGTGCTCTCGCGCCAGGCGCTGCCCACGCTGGACCGCAGCCGCTACGCCAGCGCAGCTGGCCTGGCGCGCGGCGCCTACGTGCTCGCCGATGCGCCCGACGGCCACCCGGATGTGCTGCTGCTGGCCAGCGGCAGCGAAGTGGCGCTGTGTATCGCCGCCTATGAGGAACTGACGAAAGACGGCGTCAAGGCGCGCGTCATCAGCATGCCGTCGTGGGACCTGTTTGAGTGCCAGGACGAGGGCTACCGCGAGAGCGTGCTGCCCGAGGCGGTGGCGGCGCGCGTCTCGATCGAAGCGGCTTCGCCACTGGGCTGGGAGCGCTACGTCGGCCGCCACGGTGCGATCATCGCGATGCGCTCGTTCGGGCTGTCGGCGCCGGGCAAGGTGGTTGAAGCGCATTTCGGCTTTGATGTGACGCACGTCGTTGCCGCCGCCCGGCAACAGCTAGCCCGGCCTGTGCAACGCATTTGAGGCTGGCATGAATACCCGCATCAGTCCACTCGCCGGCCAGTCGGCTCCGGCCGCGATGCTCATCGATGCGGCCAAGCTCGTCACAGCGTATTTCCTGGAGCGCCCCGCCCCGATCCTATCGTGTCGGCCCAGCGCGTAGCAATATGACCAATTCAGAGATTACAGTCGCAGAATACCTGCTAACCCGGCTGAAACAGATCGGGGTGGATCACCTCTTCGGTGTGCCAGGAGATTTTGTCCTGGGTTTTTTCAACCAGGTACTGAAAAGCGACGTGAAATATGTCGGCACCTGCAATGAACTCAACGCGGCCTATGCCGCCGACGGCTACGCACGTATTCGTGGCATCGGTGCGTTTTCCTCGACCTTCGGCGTTGGCGAACTGAGTGCCATCAATGGCGTGGCGGGAGCATTTGCCGAAAGAGTGCCCGTGGTGGTGATCACCGGCTCGCCTGCGACGATCAATTTCCGTACCGGGCCGCTGTTGCACCACACCTTGGGCGATTACCAGATTCCCCTGCGGATGTACGAGAAGATCACCGCCGCCTCCACTCAACTCGTTTCGGGTGAAACGGCTCCGGACGAGATCGACCGGGTGTTGTCGGCGTGTCTTGCTCAGCAGCAACCGGTTTACATCAGCCTTCCCGCGGATGTCGTGATGATGAAATGTAAACGGCTTGACGCTTTCCCCTTCCCAACGCCCGCACCCAGCGATCCGGATGCGCTCGCCGAGGCAATCAATGAAGCGCTGGATATGCTGGTCAAGGCGCACAAGCCGGTGGTGATCGGCGGCATGGAATTGATACGGTTCAAGTTGCAAAAGGAATTGGCCGGATTGCTGGATAAAACCGGCTTTCCGTATGCCACCATGATGTTGGGCAAGACCGTCCTTACGGAGCACCACCCGCAATTCATCGGCATCTTTGAGGGAGATCGAAGCCGCGACTACGTGCGGGACCGGGTCGAGTCCGCTGACTGCATTCTGCAACTTGGCGACTTGATGACCGACTTCAATACGGGCGGTTTCACAACGAGGCTCGACGATTCCAAAACGATCAGCGCCAACATCCGCTCGGTAAAGATCAAACACCATTATTACGAGAACGTTTATCTCCGTGACTTTGTCCTTGGTCTGACGGCGAAGCTGGCACGGCGAGATCCCGCAACTCTGGATATCCAACGTGCCACCGATGGCTGCGTACACCGGTGCACGGAACCGTACCGGCCTGATGCGCAACAACCGCTAACCATCAAGCGCTTCTTCGACCGCATGAGTCATTTTGTCGAAAATGATTCGATAGTCATTGCTGAAACAGGCGTATCCCTGTTCAGTGCCGCAGAGATGTTGATGCCGGTCGGCGCGACCTTCATCGGGCAAACTTTTTACGGATCGATCGGTTATACGGTAGGAGCAACGCTGGGCGCTGCCATGGCAGCGCAGGACCGCCGAGTCGTGTTGTTTGTGGGGGATGGCGCTTTTCAAGTGACCTGCCAGGATCTCTCGACGATGATCCGCTACGGCCTCAAGCCCATCATTTTTCTCCTCAACAACGACGGCTATACCATCGAACGGGTGATCGTTGATCGTCCCTACAACGACATACAACCCTGGCGCTATCACAAACTTGTGGATGTGTTCGGAGGCGGCCTTGGCCTTGATGTCCGTACGGAAGGAGAACTTGAAGATGCGCTGGATAAGGCCGCCACGGCGGAGGGCTTAGTGTTCATCGAGCTTCACACCGGGCGGTTGGACTGTCCAGAAGCCTTGCGCAGCGCAGGTCAGTCGATGGCAAAGATCAATCAACTCGACTAAGACGGCACGCACCACCCCATGATTACCAGCAAAATCGCAGACGCAATCGGCACTATCACCCTGAATCACGAGGCCAAGCGCAACGCGCTTTCTGAAATTCTGGTCAGCGAAGTGGTCGCCACACTCACCGAGTTTACGCGCCAGGAAGTACGTTGTGCAGTGTTGCGAGCGGCACCCGGCGTCAAGGTCTGGTCGGCCGGCCACGACGTTTCGGAATTGCCCGAGGGCGGTCTCGATCCGCTCAGCTGGCGTGATCCACTGCGTCACCTGATCCGCGAACTGGAAAACTTTCCGGCGCCGATCATCGCCCTGATTGAGGGCAGCGTCTGGGGCGGTGCCTGTGAGACGGTATTGGCGTGTGACGTCATCATCGCTACTCCGGAAGCCACTTTCGCCGCAACACCCGCCAAGCATAGCGTGCCCTACAACGTTTCCGGCCTGCTCACTTTCCTGAACGCTGCACATATCCACATCGCCAAGGAAATGCTGTTTACTGCCCAGCCGGTTCCTGCCGGTAGATTGGAGCGTATGGGCATCATCAACCATGTGGCACCAGCAAGTGAAATCGAAGAATTCACCTATGCCATGGCTCGGATGATTGCCCAGAACGCACCGCTGTCCGTTTCGGTGATGAAGGAAGAGCTCCGTATTCTGGCTGGCGCACACGCAATGTCACCGCAGGATTTCGAGCGTATTCAGGGGCTGCGCCGAGTGGTATACAACAGCCACGATTATTCCGAAGGTATCAGCGCTTTCAAGGAAAAACGCAAGCCGAAATTTCATGGCAGGTGAACTTTACACTTCAACTCAGCCGGGTCCTTGACCGCAGTCAGGCGGATCTCATCGTGTTCACGACCGCGTCGACCGTGATCCGAATTCCATGAACGGAGCGCCTTTGGGCACTTTCCAACTTCGCCAAGCAAGCTCAAATGTGTGCGCAACGCGCAATCCGATCTGTGTGGTAACGCTCTTAGTTACTTACGAATTTACTGTGGATGATTCTGGAGAAGAATTTGGTTTTATATACGCCAAGCTCATTCCCGCGTCCCTAAGTGCGCTGGCGCACAGTCACCCAACAGCAAACTACCAATGATTGACGCTTCAGGTTGAAGCGCGCGTGTTCGCCCCGAGCGGACAGATGATGCACGCCCTCCGACCTTTAATAGTTGTTCCTGTAGCCATGGAACTGGTTGCGACATTGCCTAATGGAGCTCTCTGATGACAAAAAAAGACATATCCCTAGTTCGCTGGTTTTCCGACCTCGGTCGCACCGACACGTCGATCGTCGGTGGCAAGAACGCATCGCTTGGGGAAATGGTATGCAACCTCCGCGATGCGGGCATCAATGTGCCGGGTGGCTATGCGACGACGGCATTAGCTTACTGGCAATTTCTTGAAGCGAACGATCTGAAGGCACGAATGACGGCGAAGCTCGCGGAACTCGACAAGAAAGGAAGAAACCTCGCCAAGGTTGGAAAAGCGGTACGCAAAATGATACTGGACGCCGAAATACCCGCGCCATTATCCGAAGCGATTACCCGCGCCTATCATGAGATGGCCGAACACAGCGGGCACAAGGTCACGAGCGTAGCGGTTCGAAGCAGCGCAACGGCGGAAGACCTGCCCGAGGCCAGCTTCGCGGGTCAGCTCGAAAGCTTTCTGAATATTCGTGGTGATGCTGCACTGCTGCTGGCCTGCAAACGATGTTACGCCTCACTGTTTACCGACCGAGCCATCGTGTACCGCAACAATCAAGGCTTCGATCACATGAAGATTGCGCTTTCCATTGGCGTGCAGGAGATGGTTCGCTCGGACAAGGCTGGCTCGGGCGTCATGTTTTCAATCGATACCGAGACCGGCTTCCCGCGCAGCGTGCTCATCAGTTGCGCCTGGGGACTTGGCGAGACTGTGGTTCAAGGCATGGTCGAGCCGGACGAATACCAGGTGTTCAAACCCCTGCTGGGGAGTTCTTCGTTGAATCCAATTCTTGAGAAGACCCTTGGCGGCAAGGCGCAGAAAATGATTTATTCGCGAGGCGGCGATTCGACTTCCATGCTCAAAGAGACAAGCAAGAAGGAACGTTCAACCTTTGTCCTGAGCGACGCCGAAGTATTGCAACTTGCGCGCTGGGCATGCGCCATCGAAACGCATTACGGCCAACCGATGGACATGGAATGGGCCAAGGATGGTGAAAACAACCAACTTTACATTGTGCAGGCGCGCCCGGAAACCGTGCAGTCGCGGCGGGAGGCCGGCACGCTCAAGACTTATCGATTAACGAAGAAAGGCCGCCGGCTGGTGACCGGATTGGCCGTCGGCGATTCCATTTCGACGGGCAAGGTCTGCCGCCTGGATAGCCCCGCCCAGATCGCGCAGTTTGAGGATGGAGCCGTTCTGGTCACGAAGATAACTGATCCCGACTGGGTGCCTATCATGAAGAAGGCTGCGGCAATCGTGACCGACCATGGCGGGCGTACCAGCCACGCGGCGATTGTCAGTCGTGAACTGGGTCTGACCGCTATTGTCGGCGCGGGCGACGCGACCAGCATGCTGTCAAACGGAATGCAAGTGACGGTGTCATGCGCTGAGGGCGATGACGGGCATGTCTATGACGGCATTCTTGACTTTGAGGTGCGGGCGATAGACCTGGACGAAATTCCGAAGACGCATACGAAAGTCATGGTCAATTTGGGCAATCCGTCGGCCGCCTTCCGATGGTGGCGTCTGCCGAGCGACGGCGTGGGCCT
>DATCIC010000464.1:0-4975 GCA_036508025.1 Rhodoferax sp.
CGGGGTCCACCCGGGCTTTGTGTCAGTTGGAAAAGAGGGTTCATTGCAACGGGGCCAATCCAAAAGATATGGCTTTGATGCGCCTGGAGCTGGATCCTTCCTCGAAAATTCTTAATGCACAAAGCCTGGGACTGCCCAAAGACTGGCGCTCGGATGAGGCAGCCACACAGACGATTGGCATGCAATGGCTGGCTGATGGCAAAAGCCTGGGTCTGTGGGTCCCCTCCTTTGTGGAGCCGGCAGAGCACAATCTTCTGATCAACCCCGCTCACCCGCAATTTTCAGGCATCAAGTTGGTCATCGAGCAGAATCCATTTGTCTTCGATCCCAGACTGTTTGCTTGATGGAAAGCTCTCTGTGACGTGATCAACCATGCCCAAAACGGGGTGGTTCGTAACACGTCTATTTCGGGTAACACCGTCGTAGACTGAATCCACAGGGCGGTGACTCCGAAATCATGATCAAAGTGTTACCCATGTTTGAACCACGCCCAACCGGCGGACGATTGGGAAACTGTGCCACCAACTCCAACGTACCGCCCTCTTGTTGTTTCAGGAAGCACTGCCCATCGAAAAGCACAATGAATTCAAAAAATCCTCCTAAAAAGAATAACTGGTCCTGGCGCAGTCAGGCCTTTCGGGGCCTGATTTACCAAATCATTGCCATTCTCGCCATCGGCGGCCTTGTCTGGTTTCTGGCCCACAACACCCTGCTTAATATGCGGGTGCGCGGCATCCAGAGCGGGTTTGACTTTCTGACACAAGCGGCCGGCTTTGATATCGGCGAGAGCCTGTACCCTTTTGACTCGGCCCAACCGTACTGGCAAGCCTTCCTGGTGGGCGTCACCAACACCCTGCGCGTGGCCGTGCTGGGCATCATTCTGGCGACCGTGCTGGGCACCTTGTTGGGTGTCGGCCGGTTCTCACGCAACGCTCTGGTGCGCGGCCTGTGCCTGGTCTACGTGGAATTTTTTCGCAACATCCCGGTGCTATTGCAGCTGCTGATGTGGTATGTGATATTGACCGAGGTCTTGCCCGCTGCCGCTGATGCCTGGGTGCTGGGTTCTTTTTTCTTGAGCAAAGGCGGGCTCAACTACCCTATTCCGGTGTGGTCTACCGGGCAATTTTGGGCCGCTTTCGGCTTAGTCCCCGGTTTGGTACTGGCTTGGGCTTACCGCCGTTGGGCAACGCGTCAGTTCGAAGCCACTGGCAAGGTACGCAGCATGTTCTGGCTGCCCATCTTCATCGTGCTCGCGGCCAGCCTGCTGGGCTGGTTGCTTGCTGGCGCACCGACCGCATTGAACCGGCCGATCAAGGGTGATTTCTCGATTGAATACGGCGGTGCGCTGACGCCTGAATTTCTAGCTGTGCTATTGGGTTTGACGCTGTACACCGCCTCCTTCATTGCCGAGGTAGTACGCGGGGGTATCCAGTCAGTGCCACTAGGCCAAAGCGAAGCGGGCGCCGCACTGGGCCTGAGCCGCCATCAGGAAATGCGCCTGGTGATGTTGCCACAAGCGCTGCGCGTGATCATCCCGCCACTGACCAATCAATACCTGAACTTGACCAAAAACTCATCCCTGGCGGTGGCCATTGGCTACCCCGATGTGGTTTCCATTGCCAACACGGCGCTAAATCAAACCGGCCGAGCGGTGGAGTGCATTTCATTGGTGATGCTGGTTTACCTGACGACCTCGCTCGGTACCGCCCTGCTGATGAGCTGGTACAACAGCCGCTCCGCCATCAAAGAACGCTGATCCAGGCCCCATGCCATGACTGCAACTACTTTTAAACCCATTGCGGCGCGCCCGGCTCCGATCAACACCGAGGGCCCACTCGCCTGGGTCAAGGCCAATTTGTTGGCCGACTGGAAAACCACCCTGGCGACCCTGATCGTTGGCGGCGTATTACTGTGGCTGGTGCCGCAAATCCTGAACTGGGCGGTGTTCAAAGCCGCCTGGCGGCCCAACTATGAGGCCTGCCGCGCCCCCGGTGTGGGCGCCTGCTGGGGCGTGATCGCCGAGAAATACCGTGTCATCATTTTTGGACGCTACCCGTTTGAGGAACAATGGCGCCCGCTGATTGCCACGGTGCTGCTCACCGGCTTGCTGGTGGCCAGCTGCATGCGCATGTGCTGGAAAACCTGGCTACCGCTGTTGTGGCTGGTGGTGCTGGCGGTGTTCTTTACCCTGATGTACGGTAACACGATGGGTTTGAGCCAGGTGGACACCGACCGCTGGGGTGGCCTGCCGCTGACTATTCTGCTGGCTTCGCTGTCCTTGGTGATGTCGTTCCCGATTGCACTGCTGGTGGCGCTGGGACGGCGCGCCAATCTGCCGGCCATCCGTAGTTTTTGCACCATTTATGTCGAGTTGATTCGCGGCGTGCCGCTGATCTCGGTGTTGTTCATGGCGTCGTTCATGTTTCCGCTGTTCATGCCGCAGGGCTTCAAGATCGACGTGCTGATTCGCGTGCTGGTGGGCATCACCCTGTTTGCAGCGGCCTACTCGGCCGAGGTCATCCGCGGTGGTCTGCAAGCCATCCCCAAAGGCCAGGTGGAGGCGGCTGCCACACTGGGGTTGTCCTACTGGCAAACCCAGCGCAAGATCGTGTTGCCGCAAGCGCTGGCGATGGTGGTGCCGGGCATCATGAACAACTTCATTTCCACCTTCAAAGACACCTCGCTCGTCACCATCGTCAGCCTCTATGAATTGACTGGGGCTATGAGCCTGGCGCTCAACTCCGATTCCAACTGGCGCCCGTTCACGATTGAAGGCTACATTTTTATTGCCCTGATTTACTTTGTGTTTTGCTTCTCCATGTCGCGCTACAGCCACTGGGTGGAAAAACAAGTCAACAAAAGCAAGCTGCGCTGAAACCCTATCACCCAAAAGAAAACGATCATGTCCGAGACCTCAACCCCTCAACCTATCATCATTTTTGACAAGGTCAACAAGTGGTACGGCAACAACTTCCATGTGTTGCGCGACATTGACCTGACCGTGGCCAAGGGCGAACGCATCGTCATTTGCGGGCCGTCGGGCTCGGGCAAATCGACGTTGATCCGCTGCATCAACCGCCTGGAAGAGCACCAGCAGGGCCATCTGATTGTGGATGGGATCGAACTCGCCGACGACGTCAAGGCCATCGACCAGGTGCGCAAGGAAGTCGGTATGGTGTTTCAGCAATTCAACCTGTTCCCGCACCTGACGGTGCTGGAAAACCTGACGCTGTCGCCGATGTGGGTCGGCAAAATGCCCAAAAAGGAAGCCGAGGAAAAGGCCATGATCCAGCTGAATCGGGTGCGCATTGCCGAGCAGGCGGGCAAATATCCCTTGCAGCTCTCAGGTGGCCAGCAGCAGCGCGTGGCGATTGCACGCGCCCTGTGCCTCAAACCCAAGATCATGCTGTTTGACGAGCCGACCAGCGCGTTGGACCCCGAGATGATCAAGGAAGTGCTCGATGTGATGATCGCCATGGCCGACGAGGGCATCACCATGCTGTGCGTCACCCACGAGATGGGCTTTGCCAAGGCAGTGGCCGACCGCGTGATCTTTATGGATCAAGGCCAGATCGTGGAACAAAACAATCCGCACGACTTCTTCAACAACCCGCAAAACGAGCGCAGCAAAGACTTTTTGTCGAAGATTCTGGGGCATTGAGCGCCGAGTGAACTGATTGCCTGGCTCGATTGGACGGACGGCAGGATCCGGTCGGCCATCCGGGGCTGCTTGGAATTGCTATTTGTTTTAAGCCATTTAGGCCTGCAGCCACCGTCGGTACTGCATAAGCAGCTATCAAAATAGTAGTTTCTTTTGACCCTTGGCCGGTCCCCGGCGCTTATGTGTTTTCCAAGGATCGATGCTTGAAATCCGTCGTTCCCCACCGCCTCCGGTTTGCCTACTATTTGAGTCTTTGATGCCAACTGGGGAGCCACATTGCCAAAGCCTTACAACCCGCACTACGACCCGTTGGTCGCACCTGATCCCGGGGCCGGCGCCAACTACGCGCCCAGCTACTGGGTCGCCAGCGCGGGCGCACCACCCCTGGATGATGGCCCGATCACCGGCGACGTTGATGCAGACGTGGTGGTCATTGGCTCAGGCTCAACAGGCATTTCAACTGCGCTGTACCTGGCGCAAGAGCATGGCATTCGGGCACTGGTGCTGGAGGCCAACCAAACCGTCTGGGGTTGCTCCAGCCGCAATGGCGGCCAGGGGCAGAACGCCGCCGGGCGGCTGACCCGTTCGCAATGGATTGAGCGCTGGGGGCTAGATGTGGCCAAGCAGCTTGATGCGGAGATTCGCACCGGCTATGAGAACTTCAAGCACTTGACGACGCAGATTGATTGCGATGCCAACGCGGGTGGCCATCTGTACTTGGCACACCGACCTGAAAAACTGGCCTATCTGCGCCAGGAGGCCAGCGTGCGGCGCGAGGTCTTCGGCTACCAGCCGCGCTTGCTGAGCGCCGAGGAAGTCCGCGCCAATTATTGTGATGAACGCGACACGTCTGGCGCCATGCTGGAGCTTGAGGGCGTGGGCATTCATCCGCTTAAATTCACCTTCGGCCTGATTGCCCGGGCGCGTGCCTTGGGGGTTAATGTTCACACGGCCAGCCCGGTGCAAGGCTGGCAAACCATCAACGGCATTCACCACCTGCGCACACCCGGCGGCACGGTACGGGCCAAGCGAGTGGCGGTGTGTACCGGCGGCTACACCGGGCAGACGCTTAACCCGCTGCTAAGAAACAAGATCATGCCGATTTTGTCGAACACGGTGGTGACCCGGCCGTTGAGCGATGCTGAACTAAAAGCCACTAACTTTCTTTCCAAAACCTTCCTGACCGACACGCGCACCTTACGCTTCTATTACCGGCTGCTGCCCGACAACCGGCTGCAGCTTGGTAGCCGCAGCGCCATCCATGGCGCCGACGCGCAAAACCCGAAGCACCTGAAATTGCTGACCGATGCCATC
>DATCIC010000465.1:0-8214 GCA_036508025.1 Rhodoferax sp.
CGCGGCCAGCGGCATGGAACAACTGCCGCCCATGGCCCGGCTCACAGCGCGTTCGGCCGCCACCGCCAGCCAAGTGGTACGGTGCGCCAATGGCGCCAAGGCATCGATCACATCCTGACGCTGGCTACGTACCTCGATGCCGAGCGCGCCCTGCCCGGCAGCGGGCAACATCTCAGTGGGCTCAAAAGTGGCGCGAATGCGCTGACCCAGACCGAGCCGTTTCAGACCGGCTGCCGCCAGCACAATGGCCGCATACAAGCCGTCATCGAGCTTGCGTAAGCGGGTGTCCAGGTTGCCCCGCAAAGGCTCGATCGTGAGGTCCGGACGCAGGGCTCGCAGCAAGGCCATGCGGCGCAAGCTTGAGGTGCCGACCACAGCGCCTTGCGGCAGGCTGGCCAGATTTGCATAGTGATTCGACACAAAGGCGTCGCGCGGGTCTTCACGTTCCATCACGCAGGCCAGCGCAAAGCCATCGGGCAACTCCATCGGCACGTCTTTGAGTGAATGTACGGCCAGGTCAGCCCGGCCATTCTCCAGCGCAACCTCCAGCTCCTTGACAAACAAGCCCTTGCCGCCGACCTTGCTCAAAGCGCGGTCCAGAATCTGGTCGCCCAGGGTCGTCATGCCCAAAAGGCTGACCTGGTGACCGCGTTGCGTCAGCAGGGCCTGGACATGTTCAGCCTGCCACAGGGCTAGGCGGCTTTCTCGTGTGGCGATTGTCAAAGTACTCATGAGGTGGTGTGACAGGACGTAACCTGCTTGTAATCATTAAGGTGCGCGGGATGCTAGCATGACCGGCGGCGCCATCTTGTGCCACTGCCCTATAACCGCCATGATCAAACCTCAAAAAGTCGCGCCCACCCAGCGCACCCAGGACAACGAACGCCCCCTGGTCGATGACATCCGTCTGTTGGGCCGGATTTTGGGCGACGTCATCCGCGAGCAGGAAGGTGTTGCCGCCTTCGAGCTGATTGAGCAAATTCGCCAGCTGTCGGTGGCCTTCAGACGCGACACCAACCATGAAGCCAACAAGGCGCTGAAGAAACTCCTCAAGGGGCTCAGCAGCGACCAGGCCGTCAGCGTGACCCGCGCTTTCACTTATTTCAGCCACCTCGCCAATCTGGCGGAAGATCGACACCACATTCGCCGCCGGGCCATCCACGAGCGTGCTGGCGACACCCAGGAAGGCAGCATTGAAGTGGCCATGGCCCGCTTGCATACAGCAGGAATAACACCTGAATCAATAGCGTCATCACTGGCCAGCAGTTATCTGTCGCCGGTGCTCACGGCGCACCCGACTGAAGTCCAGCGCAAAAGCATTCTGGACGCCGAGCGCGACATCGCCCAGCTGCTGACGGCACGCGATGAAATCAAAGTCAACGCTGCCGCACACCGTAGCGTGAACACCAAAAAAGACACCCTGACGCCACGCGAACTGTTGCTCAACGAGCAGCAAATGAAAGCGCGCGTGCTGCAACTGTGGCAAACCCGGCTGCTGCGGTCTTCCAAACTCACGGTGGCCGATGAAGTGGAAAATGCCCTGAGCTACTACGAAACCACTTTCCTGAGCGAGATTCCCAAAATCTACACAGAATTGGAACGCGAACTGGGCCCGCACCCGGTGCACAGCTTTTTGCGCATGGGGCAATGGATCGGCGGCGACCGCGATGGCAACCCCCACGTCAACGCACAGACCCTGGCCCACGCCCTGCGCCGCCAGGCCGACGTGGCACTGCGCCATTACCTGACCGAGGTGCATTACCTGGGCGGCGAGCTGTCGCTGTCGGCCATGCTGGTGAACTGCCTGGCGCCCATGCAAGCCCTGGCCGAGCGCTCGCCCGACAGCAATGAGCACCGCAAGGACGAGCCCTACCGGCGGGCCCTGATCGGCGTCTATGCCCGCCTGGCAGCCGTGCTCAAGAACCTGACCGGGGGCGAGGCGGCGCGCCATGCGGTGGCGCCACAAAATGCTTATGCCAATGCGGAAGAATTTCTGGCCGACCTGCACACCATCGAAGCCTCTCTACTGGCGCACCATGGTGAAGCCTTGGTGGCGCAACGCCTGCACCCGCTGATCCGGGCGGTCGAAGTGTTTGGTTTTCATCTGGCTACGGTCGATTTGCGCCAGAGCTCGGACCAGCATGAAGCCGTGATGGCGGAACTATTGACGGTGGCGCGGCTAGAGAGCGCTTACCCACAGCTCGATGAAATGGCCAAGCGCCGGCTGCTCATGGGTCTGTTGAACGATGCGCGGCCGCTGCGTGTGATGGGCGCCACCTATTCGGCCCTGACGCAAAGCGAACTCGCTATTTTCGAGACTGCCAAAGTCATGCGCTCGCTGTTTGGCGCACAGTCGATTCGACACTACATCATCAGCCACACCGAAACCGTGAGCGACTTGCTCGAAGTGCTGCTGCTGCAAAAAGAAGTTGGCTTGCTGGAGGGCACGCTCGATGAGCATGCGCACTGTGACCTGATCGTGGTGCCGCTGTTTGAAACAATTGAAGATTTACGCCATGCGGCGCCCATCATGCGCGAGTATTACGCCCTGCCCGGCATCCACGCGCTGGTCAGCCGGGGCCAGCCCGACCAGTACCACGAGCAGGATATCATGCTGGGCTACTCCGACAGCAACAAGGATGGCGGCATTTTCACCAGCAACTGGGAGCTCTACCAGGCCGAAATTGCGCTGGTCGACGTGTTTGACGAAATGGCGGCCAGCCAGAATATTTCAAGCAGCGCCAGGGCGATTCAATTGCGCCTGTTCCACGGTCGCGGCGGCACCGTGGGGCGCGGCGGCGGCCCAAGCTACCAGGCCATTCTGGCGCAGCCACCCGGCACCGTGCGCGGTCAAATCCGGCTGACGGAGCAGGGTGAGGTGATCGGCTCCAAGTACGCCAACCCCGAGATCGGCCGGCGCAACCTCGAAACCCTGGTGGCCGCCACGCTGGAGGCCACCTTGCTCCAGCCCACCAAGTCGGCCAGCGCGCCGTTTTTGAAAGCCGCCGCCGAGCTGTCGCTCAGCAGCATGGCGGCCTACCGGCAGCTGGTCTACGAAACCCCAGGCTTCACCGACTACTTTTTTGCTGCCACGCCAATCCGCGAGATTGCCGAGCTCAACCTGGGCTCACGGCCGGCTTCGCGCAAGCCGTCGCACAAAATTGAAGACCTGCGCGCCATTCCGTGGGGGTTTAGCTGGGGCCAGTGCCGTTTGACGCTGCCCGGCTGGTACGGCTTTGGCTCAGCGGTTCAATTGTTTCTGGCCCAGGGCGGGCAGAAAGACCCCTTGGCGCTGCTGCAAAAAATGCACCGGCAATGGCCTTTTTTCAAAACCTTGCTCTCCAACATGGACATGGTGATGGCCAAAAGCGACCTGGCGCTGGGTTCTCGCTACGCCGAGTTGGTGACAGACGCCCGCCTGCGCAAGAAAATCTTTGGCACCATTGAAGCCGAGTGGCACCGCACCGCCAACGCCTTGAGCCTGATCACCGGCGACCCACATCGCCTGGCCCACAACGCGGCCTTGCAGCGCTCCATGCGCCACCGCTTTCCGTACATTGATCCCTTGCATCACCTGCAAGTCGAGCTGGTGCGCCGCTACCGTGCCGGCCAGACCGATGAGCGCCTCAAGCGCGGCATTCACATCTCGATCAACGGCATTGCCGCAGGGCTCAGGAACACCGGTTAAGCACCCGCTCCCGCAGTACCCTTCATGAATACCCTATCCCGCGTTCTGACTTGTCTTCTGTTCGCTCTGCTGTCCCCGCTTGTGGTGGCGCAAGATCTCCCCACCAAATTTGATCCCCAGCGGGATGCGGCCAAAGATTTGATGACGGCCCAAAACTTGGCAAAGGCCACGGGCAAACGCATATTGGTCGACGTCGGTGGGGAGTGGTGCACGTGGTGCCGCATGCTTGATCGATTCATTGCTTCACAGCCGCAAATCAGAGCGTTGATTGACAGCCACTACGTTTGGGTCAAAGTGAACTATTCGGCCGAAAACAAGAACACGGCCGTACTCTCCAGGTGGCCCAAGATTCGAGGTTACCCGTACTTGCTGGTGTTGGACGGAGACGGAAGATTGCTGCACGCCCAAGGCGTTCAAGGACTCGAAACTGAAACGGAAAGAGAAGCTGATGAGAATTACGATCCCGCCCGGGTCATGGCATTTCTCAATCGCTACGCCACTGCGGCAAACGTTCCGGCGCAACGCCATTGAACATCGAACCCGCCCCAATGTCGATTGGGTCAATCAAACATCCTTCTTCGCCCCCACAGTCGTCGCTACGGCGCCACAAAAGCTCATTTTTATCACCGTTGCGCTTATCATCGGCGCCCGTCAGAGCCGGCCTCTTCGCTACCCGCACGAAATTCTGGTCGCGCACATCTGCAACCCGATCTCCCAGTCCTTCAGTCTAAATAATGCACAACTCGACACCGATTCACTTCTATTCAGACACCGCCAAAGCGGACATCCCGCAATCAGACGTCAACCCCATCGTAGGCGGCCGGGTCGAGCTGCAATTGCTTACCACCCTCAAATGCAACCTGAAGTGCAGCTATTGCTCATTGGGCGTGGGCGAGGTGTTGGGCTCCCAGGTTCATGTGGAGTACGACATTGAGCAACTCTGTGCCTTCGTCGACAAGCATTTGAAGGGCAAGGAAGTCTATGTGACGTTTTACGGGGGTGAGCCCACGCTGAACAAGCCACTGATGCTGGAAGTGATGCAGCGCTTCCCGCACTTTCGCTTTCAACTGCAGACCAACGCCACCCTGATCTCGAAACTGCCAGACGAGACCTTGAACCGGCTGTCCAACGTGCTGGCCTCGATTGACGGCGGCGAAGCCACCACCGACGGCTACCGTGGACGTGGCATCTACCGCCAGGTGATGAAAAACCTCCGGGAAGTGCGCGCCAAAGTGGGCGGCACCATCACGGCCCGAGTCACCTGGGGCAATCCTGACACCTGTTTTGAGGAGTTGGACCAGTTGGTCGGGGAGGACACTCCGTTTGACTACCTGTACTGGCAGTTTGTGGCCGATGAGCAGTATGGTGGCGACTCGGTGGCCAAGCGCCAGTCCGTGCTGGTGCAATTGATCGACAAGTTCTTCTCGCGCACCGACGTGATCTACCCGCTGATTCCGCTGATGGGCACGGTACGCAACAAGCTTTTCCCGACCCGCGCACAAGAACTGTATGCGGGGCGCACCCAGTGCCGCGTGTCCACGCACTTGCTCAACGTGATGCCCAACGGCGAGATTTACCCCTGCCCGGACATGATGTACGCCCCGGAAATGAAGATGGGTGATGTCAAAAGCAACTGGCTCAAAAAGAGCCCGCTGCAGCCCACCTCCGCCATGCCCTGCGACGGATGCGAGGCGTTTTCATGGTGCCGTGGCAATTGCATGAAAAACATGTACCTCGGCTATGTCAAGCAGGACGAGCGCTACCGCACCAATGTGGTCGAACCCATCTGCGAGTTGATCCGCTTTATGGGCCGCGAGATCGACAAACACAACCCGCAAGCCTGGTTTGACCGGGCAACACTGCCCGTGCGCAAGCAGATCATGGATTGTGAAGTCTATGAGTATGTGGAGATCATGCCCTGAGCCAAGGCCAGTTAAAAACCGACCAAGCTCAGTGACTTGCCGCTGAGGAAGCCGCGGGCGATGGTCCCACCTTGCTGGCGACAGTCTTGGCAGCGTGGGCCGTCGCTGTTGCGCCGTGTTCGATGCCTCTCGCGGCAGCCTTGGCACCCCGTTCAACGCCACTGGCAGCCGCTTGCGCGCCACGCTCTACTGCCTTTTTCACCCTTCCAACGACCGACGGTGGCGTGCCCGCAGCGGACGGAGTTGAATCAGCCGCGCTGGCTGAAGCACAACAGCAGAACATGCCGACCAAAAGCGCAAGCTGGGTTCCAAATAGCGGGTTCATGAGTGAGGAATTAAGTACTGATTGACCGTACCATGATACGCGCGTGAAGCCGCCTAACCGACTCGCTCAATTACGGCGCTTGTGGTTCGATGCTCGTGAGCCGCACGGCCATGGACCCTGTGCTAGAGTGGACTTCAATCACAGGAGTCCGTCATAAGTTCCAACCCAACACACACAGCGCCTCAACATCGCTCTCCGGTCAAGCCCAATGGCGAATTTCAAATATTGCTGCTCAGCGTTGCGAGAACCAACCGCCGCGCCAGACGAAGCGCTGGTGCGGATTGAACCCGACGTGATCGTCGTTTACGGTCAGCGTGCT
Organism: Rhodoferax sp.; assembly: GCA_036508025.1. GTDB lineage: Bacteria > Pseudomonadota > Gammaproteobacteria > Burkholderiales > Burkholderiaceae_C > Rhodoferax. The sequence continues at coordinate 6,255 of DATCIC010000465.1, forward strand.
ACCGGCACCCAGTACCTGATCAATTCCAACGAGGCAGCAAGCACCTGAAGTTCAATTGACCATGACGACCGAAGAAACACCCGGATTCAACGCCCGCCTGTGGCGACGCTTTGTCACCATCGCGCGGCCCTACTGGCTGTCGGATGAACGCTGGCGAGCCAGGGGCATGCTGGCCCTGCTGGTCCTGCTACTGCTGGGACAAACCGCCTTCAACGTGCTGTTCAACCAGGAGACGGGAGAATTCACCTCAGCCTTGGCCGCGCGCGACACCGATCGCTTCTGGGCTTCGATCTGGCGCTACACGGCCATCCTCGTGGCAGCGGTGCCCATCTATGCCCTGTACTACTATGTACGCGATACGCTCGGTCTGCGCTGGCGCCGCTGGCTGACGGACAGCTTTCTGGCACGCTATTTTCATCAGCGCGCCTATTACCGGCTCAACACCAGCGGCATCGACAACCCCGACCAGCGCATCGCCGAAGACATCAACAGCTTCACCCAGCAGTCGCTCTACTTCTCCATGATCGTGCTGGGCTCGGCGATCGACCTGGTCGCCTTTTCCACCGTCCTGTGGACGATCTCGCAGGGGCTGGTTTACTTCCTGCTCGGCTATGCGATCTTCAGCACCGTCTTCACGGGCGCGGTATTCGGCAAACGGCTGATCGGTTTGAACTTTCGCCAACTGCAGCGTGAGGCAGACTTTCGCTTCAGCCTGGTGCGGGTGCGCGAACACGCTGAGCCGATTGCCTTCCACGACGGCGAGGCGCGCGAAATGTCGGCGCTGCAGCGTGTTTTCGCGGCGGCCTACGCCAACTACCAGCAAGTGCTGCGCTGGCAGTTCAAGCTCAACCTCTTCCAGTACGCCCATAGTTTCCTGACCATCGTGCTGCCCACCGTGATCATTGCGAACGATGTCCTCTCCGGGAGGCTGGAGGTCGGCCGGGCGATCCAGGCCGCTGGCGCCTTCGCGGCCATTCTGAGCGCACTGACGGTGATTGTTCAGCATTTCGAGGGCCTTAGCCGCTTTTCCGCCGGTGTTGACCGGCTGCATGCCTTCTCTGAGGCGCTGGGTGTCCAGGCGGACGAACCCGCCATCGACCCCGCCGCCGCCCGGCATATTCACACTGTGCACGGCTTTGATCTTGCCCTTGAGCACCTGACAGTGCTCACGCCCAACCGCGAGCACCTGTTGGTTAAAGAGCTCACGCTGGCCGTCAACCCGGGCGAAGGCCTGCTGGTCGTCGGGCCCAGCGGTACCGGCAAAAGTTCGATGCTGCGAGTAATTGCCGGGCTGTGGAACACGGGCTCGGGCGAAGTAACGCGCCCGGCCGGATCGGACATGTTGTTTCTACCCCAACAGCCCTACTTGCCGCTGGGCGACCTGCGCTGCCAGCTGACCTACCCGCAAACCGAGCGCGACATCTCGGACGAAGAACTGCTGCAGTGGCTTGAGCAGGTGAATTTGCCGACGCTGGCGGAGCGCTTCGGCGGCCTGGGCGCAGAACTGGATTGGTCCCGGGTGCTGTCCGTCGGCGAGCAGCAGCGGCTGGTCTTTGCCCGGGCCTTGCTCGCCAAGCCCCGCTACCTGCTGCTCGATGAGGCCACCAGCGCGCTGGATGCGGGCAATGAAGAGCGCCTGTACGGCCAGCTAGCCGTCCTGTCCATCACACCGATCAGCGTCAGCCATCACCAGGCCATCGTGAAGCACCACCATTGGGTGCTGGAACTGCCCGGTAACGGCAGCTGGACGCTGCATGAGGCAAGAGACTATCGTTGGAGCCCGTAAGTGATTGAGGTAATTTGAGTGCGCCAGTGGACGCAACAAAACGGGAGCAGTCCATCCCATCCCCTAAGGGAAAACCAGTGCTTCGCGTTCGGGCGGGGAAGTGTCAGTTCCGGTCAGAACTGGCCACTCGCCACCCCGGCACCGGACGGGCGCAGCATACGTCCGTGCAGCCCT
>DATCIC010000466.1:0-3555 GCA_036508025.1 Rhodoferax sp.
GGCATTCTGTGAGTGGCCCGTACCCGTTCAACACGCGTCCAACAATATGCCGATGCCAGCATGCTGCTTAGGGCACAGAGTACGCTTTCGCTATCGATGAGCGATCATTCGGGGTGGTGGTTCGGAACAACGCGTAGCTGACCGCGTATGACCGGTACCAACTAGATCCGTGCAGGCACAGATTGCTCCCTTTTCTTGCCCGGGCCACGGACGCCGGCACAACAGTGTCGCCACTAGTGTCTAATTGCGTAAATTAACGATAGTGTTACGAAGCTGGGCGCCCTTGACGTCGCGCTTGCGCCAAACGAAGGGCGCGGCGTTGGCGTTGTACGCGACGGTAAAATCATGAATTGCCTTGGTCAGTTGCTCGATGCTTCCGAAGCTCGCGTTGTTGAGCGTCTTGCGCTGGAAGATGCCGAACCAAATCTCGACTTGATTCAGCCAGCTTGCGCTCGTGGGCGTGAAGTGGAAAGTAACGTTGGGATGCGCCGCCAGCCAGTCGTCGTTTTTCTTGTGGGTGCTGAGGTTGTCCAGAATGACGTGTATTTGGCGCCCGGCGGGTTGGTCCTCAATCACTTCATCCATGAACGCCTGAAAGTCAGCGCGCTTCTTGGTCTGTGTCGTCTTGCCGCGGATGGCGCCGGTGGCGACTTCCAGCGCGGCGAACAGATTGACCGTGCCGTGGCGTTTGTAAGTGCTCTTCATGCCTTGAACGATCTTGCCGCTGCTGGTCTGCACGTAACCACGCGTGCGCTCAAGCGCCTGGATCGATGGCTTCTCGTCGACACTCAGCACCAAGGCATTCTGCGGCGGATTCAAGTACAGCCCAATCACGTCGGCGGCCTTGGCCGCAAACTCGGGGTCCGTACTGACACACCACGAGCGGTGGCGCTGCAACTGGATACCTTGCTTGCGCAGGACGCGCCACACCGCGTCATCAGAGACGCCCAGTGCAAGCGCCAGCGCTCCGCCATCCCAGCTCGCCATGCCGGCGGGGGGCGGCAGTTCCAGTTGCGCCAGGATGCGATCACGCAGTTCGACGCCGTATTTGGCGGGTTTGCCAGACCTCGGTTCGTCGCGCAACCCCGCAATGCCATGCGCGGCAAAGCGGCGCCGCCATTGTCCGACCGTGTTCGGCCGCACGCCGATCTCACGGGCCACTTCGTCATTGCGCCGACCCTGCAGGCACGCCAACACGATGCGCGCCCGCTCGGCAAGACGAACCTCGCCACTTCGACTTCGCGACAGTCGCTCAAGCTCGACCATCACCTCCGCCGTACACGACAATGCAATCGCTATCCGTGCCATCTCGCCCCCGATGCTTGTGCAATAGGAGCATCATAATACTATCGTTGTATATTGCAATTAAACACTAGGAAAGCCCGTCCAAGCGATTTGTTTGCGTAGCAACCTCTAGGCGCAGCCGCCGGACTTGGTCAGGGATGGTAGCGCGGATCGCGCAGTATGGCCCCGGGCCAAGCCATAGGCGTCCAGCTTTGATCCTAAAAAACTCAGTAGTGGGCGTGCAATCTGCCCAAAACTGAGGCAGGCTGCGGAATTCGTAACCATCACGGGAGTCACCCGATGGGTGAGTCGAAATTGAAGTTGGCGAAGCGCGAAGAAATGCTTTTGTCGTGCGCCGGTGTGCAGACGATGGCGGGTCGAGTGCAAGTACGCTGGGATACGGAAAGCACGGCGACGCCGATGGGGCAACTGGCCTACTTCATCGAATTTCTCACGCTGACGGGATTGTGGTCGCGCTGGCTGGAAAGCTGCCCACTGAGTTACAGGAGCCCGAATGCGCCGAGCAAGGCAGAGGTGCTGGGCACTTGGTTGCTCTCGATCCTGTCGGGTCACAAACGCTACTCCCATGTAACGGCGATACGGTGCGATGGGGTTAATCCCGGATTGCTCGGTATGGGCAAGGTCATCTCCGAAGACGCCTTGCGCAATGCCCTGAAGCATATCCCCGAAGCAGAAGGCACGACCTGGTTGGATGCCCATCTGTCTGACAGCATGAGCCGGCTGCTTGACGTTCCGTGGATTCTTGACACCGACACCACCGTCAAGCCGCTTTACGGGCATCAGGAAGGCGCGGTGATTTCGTATAACCCGAGAAAGCCGGGACGCCCCTCGCACAGCTACCACACCTACTTGATGGCCGGCACCCGCTTGGTGCTGGGGGTCGAGGTACGTGCCGGTAACGAACACACGGCCAAGCACACCCAACCCGGTCTGCTGCAGACCCTCGACGATCTGTCGCCAGGCAAGAAACCGCAGCTGGTGCGCGGCGACAGCGCCTTTGGCAACGACCCGCTGATGACGGGGCTGGAAGCGCGGCGCCAACCCTACCTGTTCAAGCTCAAGCTCTCGAAGAACGTCAAACGCCATATCGGCAGCCTCTTTCGCCAATCGGGCTGGACTGACGCCGGCCAAGGCTGGGAAGGAATGGACGGCGAGCTCGCTCTTGCTGGCTGGGAGGCAAGGCGCCGGGTCGTCGTGATCCGCCGAGCACTCACGGGAGAAGTCATGATGTGCGGAGAGGACGACGGCCAGCAAGTGCTGGCCTTTATCGAGGCAGACAAGAAGGCCGGCAAAGGCATTACCGGCTATGAATACGCCGTGCTGGTCACCAACACGGACTACGAAATTCTCAGTCTGGGTCAGCTCTACCGGGATCGAGCCGATGCCGAAAACGCCTTTGACGAGTTGAAAAACCAGTGGGGATGGGGCGGTTTCACCACGCATGATTTGCATCGCTGCCAGCTCGCCTCTCGAGCGGTGGCGTTGGTCTATAACTGGTGGAGTCTCTTCGTTCGCTTGGCCAATCCGGAGGCTCGGCGTGAGGCAATTACCAGTCGACCTTGGCTGATGTCCTCGGTGGGGCGCCGCACAGAACATGCGGGGCAAACGACGATCACACTGACCGGTTTGCACGCCCATTTCGAGAAGGCACGGGCAGCGTTGATGCGCGTATCCGCCTTGCTTCAAGGCTGGGTTGCCGAAGCTGCGGAGCAGTTCGGTTCGATCACCGTTTGGAGCCGCGTCTGCGATCATCTCAAGCATGTCCTCGCCGGAATTGCTCCGCCTGCCTCACATCGGCTTCTCCAAAATCATGCTGGCGGAATCGGGTAACTGCGGTTTTTAGGTTAAATTCTATGTACTCCCCGCAACCCTTGATGAAGCACAGCGAACATTAACTAGCCAACTGCATCTAGTTGAGAGAATTCGCACTACAGTTGCAATGGCAAACGTTGCGGTAACCCAACCATTGCCCAGCATAGCCAAGAAGTTTTTCGACGCAGCCAGACGTAGCCCAGGCTTAACTGGCGAGGCCTTCTTCAGACCGTACATCGATGACTTACGTACGATTCTCCGCGACAAGGGAATACATGTCCTGGAAACACCACAGCACATCTACGCTCAACGCCAAGAAGTCATTGACGACGTTCTTTCGGAACAAGAGCGCGAAACCCAGGAAATGTCAGCCCCTCGTCGAAAAGGCTACGACCGCTTAATGCACGATGCGGTTCTTTGGCACGTAGTTACAGACCG
>DATCIC010000467.1:0-11176 GCA_036508025.1 Rhodoferax sp.
ATGCGCTACCCGCCGCAGGGCATTCGCGGCATCGGCAACGTGCTGGCGCGCTCGTCGGGCTGGCAGCGCTACCCCAACTACCTTCATGAAGCCAATGAGCAGGTCTGCCTGCTGGTGCAGGCCGAGACCGTGGAGGCGATGAAAAACCTGGACGCCATCGCCGCCACACCGGGCGTCGATGGCGTCTTTATCGGCCCGGCCGACTTGTCGGCCTCGATGGGTTTTCCCGGCAATCCTGCTCACCCCGAGGTACAGTCGGCGATTGAAGACGGCATCCAGCGCATCCTCAGTGCGGGCAAGACAGCCGGCATCCTGGCCACCAGCGAAGACCAGGCACGCAAGTGGCTGGCTGCCGGGGCCTTGTTCGTGGCGGTGGGCGTCGACACCCTGCTGCTGTCGGCGGCGGCGGCGGCGCTGCTGGAGACGTACAAGCCGTCAGCTGCCCGTACTGCCACGGTCGGTGGCTATTGACATTGCTATTAAAACAATAGCTTCTTGCGCATATTCGACGGGGGCTAGAAGCCCATATGACTTACAGTTGGCCGGCAAAGTGGCGACGATTTCAATGACGGAGGCCCATGACAGACCCCAAACCGCAGGCACTGGCTCAAATTGACGCCTGTGCGCAAGCCTCATTGGCACTGCTGCTGCGCAACCTCACGCCCAGTGGCATTCTGGCGGCCAGCCGCACCGAAGCGGCCGAGGCGCGCCGTTACACGCGCATCTTCGGCCGTGACGCCGCCATCTGCATCCTGGCCATGTGCGGCAGCGGGGATAAATTACTCGAACAAGGCTCGGTGGCCAGCCTGGACGCTTTGGCCGCCCGGCAGGCCGCCAACGGACAGATCCCGAAATACGTCGACCCCGACAGCAAGGACGCCGATTTCTGGTACCTGGGCTGCATCGATGCCACGCTGTGGTGGCTGATTGCGGTGGACCATGTTCGCCGCCACGGCCTTGTCGGGCCGGCACACTGGCAGCACGAGGTTGAGCGGGCCATCAACTGGCTGCTCGCCCAAGAACACCCCTATTTTCGACTGCTGCAGCAAAACGAGGCCAGTGACTGGGCCGACATCATGCCGCGATCGGGCTATGTGCTGTACTCCAACACCCTGTGGTACGACGTCAAACGGCGCTACGCACTGGCCGACGCGGCGGTGACGCGTCACCATTTCGACCACCTGTTTCATCCGTTTCAACACGATTTGCCAGAATACCAGCGGGCACGCCTGCTGCAGCACTACGCCCGTCGCGGGCAGCGCGATTCGGGCCTGTACCTGAGCTTCGTCAACTTCTCCTTTGCCGGCAACGAAGGCGACGTGTTCGGCAACGTACTGGCCATCCTGAGCGGTTTGGCGAGCGAGTCCATGGGGCATCGCATCGTCAAGAGCATCGTCGCCGCCCGCGCCAGCGATCCCTACCCGATTCGCGTCGTGCTGCATCCCCTGTCGCGCCAGCACAAGCTTTGGCGTCCCTACATGGCGCGTCACCAGCAAAACCTGATGCACCAATACCACAACGGGGGTATCTGGCCGTTCGTGGGCGGATTCTGGGTCATGGCGCTGGCGCGCCTGGGGCTACGCGAGCTGGCTTGGCAGGAACTCGCCAAGCTCGCCGACGTGAACGCGCTCGACGACTGGCGGTTCACCGAATGGCTGCACGGCCAGTCGCTCCAGCCAATGGGTATGGCCGGGCAAAGCTGGAACGCGGCCACTTTTTTACTGGCGCGGCGCACGCTCATGAGCGAAGCGTCCGTCTGGCAAGATCGGCGCAGTTAGGAAACGGCAACGGCCTGCCTGGTCTTCGACGTGTGCGTTTGCGCACAGTTTGGGCGATCCCTTTGGTATAAGCTGCAGCCCACCATGACCGTTCTTCCCTTGACTGCCAATGCCGAGGCCGTGCCGGCCCCATCGCGACGGCATCCCCCTGTTGGAGGCCTGCAATGAACGGGCTGACCAGCGCCGAGGCGGCGGACCGGCTCAAGCAATACGGTCCCAACCGGCTCAAACCCGCATTGCAGCGCGCGATGGTGCTGCAATTCCTCGCGCAATTTCGCAACCCGCTGGTATTGATCCTGTTGGTGGCCAGCGGCATTTCTGCGCTGACCGGCGACGTCACGGGCGCCCTCATCATCGGCGCGATCGTGGTTATGAGTGTGACACTGGACTTTGTACAGGCTTACCGGGCCGGTCGTGCCGCTGAACGGCTGGCCTTGCAGGTGGCAGTCACCACCAGCGTGCTGCGTGACGGCAAACCTTGCGAACTGCCGGTGGCGGAACTGGTTCCCGGCGATGTCGTGCTGCTGTCGGCCGGCAACCTGATAGCGGCCGACGCCCGGCTGCTGGAGGCGCATGACTTCTTCGTCAACCAGGCCCAGCTGACAGGCGAGCCTTTCCCGGTAGAAAAGAAGGCTGCGCAGCCGCAAGACGTGCCCGCGCAAGCCGGCGCGCCTGAGACTTGGGCGCTGGACGCCGTTGACACTGTCTTCATGGGCAGCTCGGTGGTCAGCGGCTCGGCCCATGTGTTGATTGGACGCACCGGCAGCGCCACCGCCCTGGGGCAAATAGCAGTCAGCCTGGCCGAGAAAGCGCCACCCACGGCGTTTGAGATCGGCACCCGCCATTTCGGCATGCTCATCATGCGCTTGACATTTTTGCTGGTGCTGTTCACCCTGCTGGTCAATGTGGCCTTGCACCGGTCGGTGCTCGAATCATTTTTGTTTGCAGTGGCGCTGGCCGTCGGCCTCACGCCCGAGTTGTTGCCGATGGTGGTGTCGGTGACGCTGACGCGCGGTGCCCTGCGCATGGCCGCGCTGAAGGTGATCGTCAAGCGGCCATCGGCCATTCAGGACATGGGCGCCATGGACGTGCTGTGCACCGACAAGACCGGCACACTGACTGAGGCCAAGATCCGGCTTGAGCGCCATGTCGACGCGCAGGGCCAGGACGATCCGCATGTTCTGGAATTGGCCTACCTCAACAGCTACTTTGAAAGTGGGCTAAAAAGCCCGCTGGACGATGCCATCCTGGCGCATCAGGAAATTGATGTGTCTGCGTGGAGCAAGATCGACGAAGTGCCATTTGATTTTGAGCGGCGCCGCGTGTCGGTGCTGGTGGAGCGTACCGGTGCGCGCCGGCTGGTCGTCAAGGGGGCCCCCGAAGATATTGTTCGTTTGTGTACCCACTACCAGGACAGTGCGGATGCCACGGTGGCGCTCGACGAGGCGGCACGCGCGCGGATCAACGCGCTGTTTGACAGCCTGGGCGAGGAGGGTTTTCGGGTGCTGGGCATCGCCTCGCGCGATGTGGCCATTGACCACCCGCACGCGGTGGTGTCCGATGAGAGTGAACTCATCTTTGCCGGCTTTGCCGCCTTTCTGGACCCGCCCAAAGCCAGCGCCGGCGAGGCGCTCAAGGCCCTGGCGGCCAGCGGCGTGGCCGTGAAAATAGTCACCGGTGACAACGAACGGGTGACGCGCCATGTCTGCACCCAGCTGGGCGTGGCCATCGAGGGCGTGCTGACCGGCACCGAGGTGGAGGCCCTGAACGACGACGCGCTGCGGGCCCGGGTGGAGGGTGTCAACCTGTTTTGCCGCGTCAACCCGGCGCAAAAAAACCGCATCATCCTGGCACTAAAAGGCCGCGGCCATGTGGTGGGCTATCTGGGCGACGGCATCAATGACGCGCCCTCGCTGCACACGGCCGATGTGGGGCTCTCAGTCGACGGTGCGGTGGACGTGGCCAAGCAGGCCGCTGCCATGATTCTGCTGGAGAACGACCTGATGGTGCTGCACAAAGGCATCCTGGAAGGCCGGCGTACCTTTGGCAACGTGATGAAGTACATCATGATGGCCACCAGCTCCAATTTTGGCAACATGTTCAGCATGGCGGCCGCCACTTTGTTTCTGCCGTTTCTGCCGATGTTGCCACTGCAGATTTTGCTCAACAACCTGATGTATGACGTATCGGAAATCACGCTGCCCATGGACAACGTGGACGAGGAAGATCTGGCGCAACCGAGACGCTGGGACATGACCTTCATCCGCAATTTCATGTTGACCATCGGGCCCATCAGCTCGCTGTTTGATTTTTTGACGTTTTACCTGCTGCTCAGCCTGTTCAATGCGCACGAGTCCCTGTTTCGCACCGGCTGGTTTGTGGAATCCATCGCCACCCAGGTGCTGGTGATTTTTGTCATTCGCACCCGGCGCAACCCCCTGCGCAGCCACCCGAATCGCTGGCTGGTGCTGACCTCGGTGGCGGTGGTCATCACGGCCATGCTGCTGCCGTTCACGCCATTGGCGCCCTATCTGGGTTTTACACCCTTGCCGCTGTCTTACTTTGGGTTGCTGGGGGTGTTATTGGTTACGTATTTGTTGATGGTTGAAGGGGGCAAGCAATGGTTTTACAAGCGAATGACGAAGGCCTGACAACAGCGCAAGCCACCAAGCGCTTGGCTGAGGACGGCCCCAACGCGCTGCCCGGCGACCAACGGCGCACGCTGCTGGGCATCATCAAAGAAACCTTGCGCGAGCCGATGTTCATGCTGCTGCTGGCAGCGGGCTTGCTGTATCTGCTACTGGGTGACTTGCAGGAAGGCCTGATTTTGTTGGGCCTGGTGCTGGTGGTGCTGGCGCTCACCCTGTACCAGGAGGGCAAGACCGAGCGCGCGCTTGAATCGCTGCGCGACCTGTCGAGCCCGCGTGCGTTGGTGCTGCGCGACGGCCAGCCACAGCGCATCGCCGGCAGTGACGTGGTGCTGGGCGATATCCTGATCCTGGCCGAGGGTGACCGCATTCCCGCCGATGCGGTGCTGCTAAGCGGCACCGAGGTGCAGGTCGATGAATCGCTGCTCACGGGTGAGCCGGTGCCCGTGAGCAAGGTGGCCGATGCGACGGCGGTGCAAGCGGAAGCACCGCGTCCCGGGGGCGACGGCCATGCGTCTTTGTTTTCCGGCACGCTGCTGGTCAAGGGCCACGGCAGCGCGCGTGTCACCGCCACCGGGGCGCACAGCGAGATCGGGCGCATTGGCACGGCGCTGGTGAGCCTGAGCAGCGAGCCCTCGCCGCTCAAAAAACAAACCGCCAGCCTGGTCAAGGTGCTGGCGCTGATTGCCTTGGCCGCCAGCCTGTTTCTGGTCGCGGCATTTGGCCTGATGCGAGGCGACTGGCTGGCGGCGCTGCTGGCCGGCATTGCGCTGGCGATGGCCTTGCTGCCGCAGGAGTTCACCGTGGTGCTCACGGTGATTCCGGCCTTGGGCGCCTGGCGCCTGTCAAAACAGAACGTGCTGACCCGGCGCATCGCTGCCATCGAGACGCTGGGCGCCACCTCGGTGCTGTGCGTGGACAAAACCGGCACGCTGACCGAGAACCGCATGACCGTGGCTGAGCTGTATGTGCAAGGCGAAAACTTGTCGATTGACTACGCCGTCACGTCGGAATTGCCCGAGAGCTTTCATACGCTGGTGGAATTCTCCATTCTGGCCAGCGTGGCCGCCCCGTTTGACCCGATGGAAAAAGCCTTTCACCGTCTCGGCCAGCATTTTCTGCAAGACACGGAGCACCTGCACCACGACTGGACCTTGATGCAGGAATATGGTTTGACGCCCGAACTGAGCGCCATGTCCCACGTCTGGAAAGCGCAGCAAGATCAGCAGCATGTGGTGGCGGCCAAGGGCGCGCCTGAAGCCATCGTCGACCTGTGCCACCTGGACGGCGCCGCACAAGCCGGCATTGCGGCGGCGGTGGAGGCCATGGCGGCCAAAGGTCTGCGCGTGCTGGGCGTCGCCCAGGCGCGTTTTGAGGGCGAGCAGTGGCCTGCCATCGAGCACGATTTTGAGTTTGAGTTCATCGGCTTGCTGGGGCTGGCCGACCCACTACGCGCCGAGATTCCTGACGCGGTGGCCGAGTGCCGCAGCGCCGGCATTCGTGTGGTGATGATCACGGGGGACTATCCCGCCACCGCCAGTGCCATTGCGCGTCAGGCGCAGTTGCAGTCAACCCCGGACGCCGACGCTGCCGACCCGCTGCTGACCGGCGACGCCATGGCCGCCATGAGCGACACGGAACTGCAGGCACGCATGCCAAGCGTCAGCGTCTGCGCCCGCATTGCGCCGGAGCAAAAGCTGCGCATCGTGCAAGCACTCAAAGCCAATGGCGAGGTGGTCGCCATGACCGGCGACGGCGTCAACGATGCCCCGGCGCTGAAAGCTGCCCACGTCGGCGTCGCCATGGGTGGGCGCGGCACCGATGTGGCGCGCGAGGCCGCTTCGCTGGTGCTGCTGGACGATAACTTTGCCTCCATCGTGCGCGCGGTTCGCCTGGGGCGGCGCATTTTTGACAACCTGCGCAAATCCATGTCCTACATCCTGGCGGTGCATGTGCCGATTGCCGGCATGGCGCTGCTGCCGGTTTTGCTGGGCTGGCCCACCATGCTGTTCCCGCTGCACATCGCGTTTCTGGAGTTGGTGATCGACCCGGCCTGCTCCATGGTGTTCGAGAACGAGCCGTCCGAGTCGGATGTGATGCAACGCGCGCCGCGTGATGTGAACACCCCCCTGTTTGGCGGGCTGACGCTGCTGCTGGCGCTGCTGCAAGGCCTGGGCGCATTGGCAGTGGCGATGGGTGCCGCCCTGTGGGGCGCGGGCCAGTTGCCTGAAGGCGCGGCGCGGGCATTCGCTTTTGCCACGCTGGTCTGCACCAACCTGGCACTGATTTTCTCCAATCGCAGCCGCGCCGGGTCGCTGTGGGCCAGCTTGTGGGTGCCCAACCGCACGCTGTGGATCGTGGCAGGCGCGGCGCTGGCCCTGTTGGCACTGGCGCTGTATCTGCCATGGCTGACGCGTTTGTTTGTGTTTGAGCCGCTGCCCCTGCCCTACTTGGGGGCTGCGCTGGGCTTGGGTTTGGCCAGCATGTTGTGGTTTGAGGCGGTCAAATTGGGGCAGCGTTTGAAATCAGCTTCTTGACGCCTTTTGGCCAAATAATCAAAATGGCGCCATAATGGAACTCGAATCCATTTTGGAGCCACTATGCCAAACCTTTCTGTCAAAGACGTGCCCGAAGCCTGGGCCCAGGCCCTGCGCGAGCGCGCTGCGCGCAACCACCGCTCGCTGCAAGGCGAGTTGATGGCGCTGATCGAGCGCGCGGTCGAGTCGCAGGCGGGCACCCCGTCAAACGACACCGCCACCCCGGAGCCGGACAACAGCGATCCCTGTCAACCCATGAATCCACTGGCCTCAATGGAGCGAAAAAGCACCGTGGTGGGCTTGGACCGCTTTGGCCACCCCATCATCCGGCAAGGATGGAAAACGGTGGAGCAAGTGGTGGCGGAACTGCGTGAGAAACCGCATGACGCAAAGCTCTGCCATGCATTACCCCGGGGCGTGGACATCATCCGTGAAGAGCGGGACGCCCGATGAGCAGCCCTGCCAACGCCTTGTTTGTTGCCGAGCCACCCCCGCGGTATCTGGTGCGCCCGCCTTTGGTACTTGACTGCAGCGCCCTTGCTGGGCTGGTATTTGAAGAAGACTGGAAGCGCGAAGCATTGCAGAGAATTGAAGGGCAGAGTCTGAATGCCCCCTTCTTGCTGGAAGTCGAAATCACCAGTGTGGCCCTCAAAAAACACCGCCATGGCGGCGGCGAGATCGCGGCCAGCGGCCTGGCGCTGTACGCCAGCATGACCATTGAACTGTTTGATGTGAGCGCCGTGCAAGTATTCGAGCTGGCCAAACGCTACCAGCTCAGCGCCTACGACGCCTCTTACCTCTGGCTGGCCGCCGAACTGAGATGCCCGCTGGCCACTTTTGATGAAAAACTGGCCGCCGCCGCCCAAACGCACCTGAGCGCCCTGCCCTAACCGACAATCCACCACGCCTACCATCACCGCGCAGGGCCGCTTCCTGAGCCTGCTCAAGCACAGCATCCTCAAGCTCGACCTGGCCGAACTCGACTTCGGCATCTACCGCATCCTCAACTACCGGCGCACGCAAATACTGGGTTTTCTGGACGACACCCTGCCTGCGCGCATCACCGTCTGAACTGGCGCTCTGGCCCAGAGCAGCGGTCGTCAACTGGCCGATTCCGAGGCCGACAACTGCTATTAGCACCTGCACACCTTCTTTGCCCGCTATGCCTACAGCGACGGCGCCGGCGACGCCCAAGTGCGTTTCGTCATTGAGAGCGCCGACATCGCGCAAGACAACGCCAAGGGCGAGGCCAAAAACTTCTTTCCGCAGGCGTTGCTTGCCGTTGAGGGCGGTTCTGAGCTGCGCTGGCAGTGGCGCGCCGCCACCGACGCAGAAAACGAACGCTATAAATCCAAGAGCACCTCACACAATGAGGACGGGGGCTACAGCCTGATTTCATCAGAAACTTCGGACGATGCTGCCCTTGATGCCGAGGACTGGAAAAGATCGTGCCGACGTGGGCGTTTTCAGTGCCGGTGCGCGGCTTTGTGCTCAGTGCCAATACCCAAGCCGAGCTGCAAAAGATCAGGCCGGGGTTTAGCTGGGCCAGCGCACCGTCGGTGTTGTTGCACCAGGACAGCGATGGGCTTTATGTTGAGCGTCTTCTGACGAACTTGCTGGCGCAGTTGCCGTAACCCTGTGAAGCGTAGCTCGGGGTAGCCGCAGGCGTAAACCGACGCGTTGTCAAAAGGCCTGATTCAATCCTGGTCGGTCAACGTGCCCGCTACCAGCTGCGCCCGCAATGTTTCCACTTCGTCAAGCAACTGCAGCGCCAACGCGGCCCCAGCCAGATTAACGCCCAGGTCGCGTTGCAGGCGCGCCGCCACGGTGACGTGGCGGGTCTGCACGATGCTAAAGCGCCAGCTCTCGGGCGCACTGCCTGCCAGCGGTGCCAAGGCGCCTTCCTCAATCATCTCGAGGATGAACTCAGCCTGCACGGCGCAACACCGGCTGACTTCAAGCAGGGTCAGCTCGATCACCGGCTCGGCGGTTGCGGTGCGGACGGCGCCGCGCGTTGGAGTGGTACTCATGCGGTGGCTCCCAGTTTGGCGCGTGGCTTGAAGGATTTGAACTGCGTGGCCATGCCGCGGTAAAACGCCTGCGCCTCTTCGCTGTCGGCCGGGGGCAAGGCAATTTTCAGCACAAAGTAAAAGTCCCCGGGCGTGCGCGCCGGAATGCCACGCCCCTTCAGGCGCAGCTTGCGGCCTTCGACCGAACCGGCCGGAATCTTCAGGTCCACAAAACCACTCGGTGTGGGCACGTCAATCTGCGCACCCAGCGCCGCTTCCCATGGCGCTACCGGCAAATCCAGGTAAACATCGTGCTTGTCAATGCGGTAGTGCGCGTGCGGATGAAATTCGACTTCAAGGTACAGGTCACCCGGCGCACCGCGCCCGTTGCCGGGATCGCCCTGACCAGCCAGGCGGATTTTCTGCCCGGCGCGCACCCCTTTGGGAATGCTGAACTCGATGGTGTGCTCGCGCGTGACCACATGGCCCTGGGCGTCCAGCGCGGGCACCTGCAGCGTGACCCGGCGCGTGGCGCCGTGGTAGGCGTCTTCCAGGTTGATCTGGATTTTGGCGTGCCGGTCTTGCCCCGGTTCATCAAAGGCGGCGTGGCCGCGCTGTCCGCCCCGCTGCGCGCCAAAGTCGCGGCTGAACAGTGCCTCAAAAAAGTCGCTGTAATCGCCGGTATCGGCCTCGCCCGCGCCAAATCCCGCACCGCGGGTTTCAAACCCGGCGTTCCAGTCGGGTGGCGGGCGAAACTCCTGCCCGCCCTTCCAGTTGGCGCCCAGCTGGTCATAGGCGGCGCGCTTTTCCGGGTCTTTCAACACCTCATAGGCTTCGCCGACTTCCTTGAAACGGGCTTCGGCGTTGGGCTCCTTGCTGACGTCGGGGTGGTATTTACGTGCCAGCGTGCGGTGCGCGCGCTTGATATCGTCCTGCGTCGCGCTGCGCTCCAGGCCCATGGTCTTGTAATAGTCCTTGAATTCCACTTGCATCCTCCCAAAAAAATGCTACGCGTTGATCAGTGCACCACCATGACGGGCACGCGCGGCGCCAGCGCGCACATCAGCTCGTAACCCACGGTGCCGGCCGCATGCGCCACCTCGTCAATGCCCAGCACCGCGCCATTGGCCGCGTGCCCCCACAAGGTCACTTCGCTGCCAATCCCGGCCTGAACGCCGGCCGCAAGCACGCCGCTCAGGTCAACCGCCAGCATGTCCATGCTGACGCGCCCGATGGTACGCGTGCGCACGCCGTTCACCAGCACCGGGGTGCCCGTGGGGCAGACGCGCGGGTAGCCGTCGGCGTAGCCGCAGGCGACGACACCGACCAGCATCGGCTTTTCTGCCACAAATATTGAACCATATCCGACGCTAGACCCCGTATTTATTGACTGAGTAGCTATTATTTTTGATGAAAGTGTCATGCCGGGCTGCAACTCCCAGTCAGCTGCGCTGTGCTGCGGAAAGTCGGGCGCACTGCCATAGATGGCGATGCCGGGGCGCACCCAGTCGGAGGCCACCACGCTGTCGTCCGGTGGGCCGGCACTCTGGCTGGTCGGCGTGAAGCGCAAGGTGGCGGCGCTGTTGCTCAAGCTGCGCTCGCCCGGCAAGTCGCGCGTGACTTCGGCAAACACCGCCATCTGCTCTTTGACACCGCGCGCGCCATCGGCGTCGCTGAAATGCGTGATCAGCGATATTTCGTCGACCTGCGGCAGGGCATTCAAACGCGTCCAGGCGGCGCGGTAACGTTGCGGTGTGAAGCCCAGCCGGTTCATGCCAGAGTTCATCTTCAGGAAGACCCGTTGCGCCACCTTGGTTTTGTGGCTGGCCAGCATGTCAAGCTGTTCGTCGCAGTGCACGGTGTGCCACAGGTCCAGGCGCGAGCACAGCTCCAGGTCGCGCAACTCGAACGCGCCCTCTAACAAAAGAATCGGTCCACGCCAGCCCAGGGCCCGCACGCGCTGCGCTTCGTCCAGGTCCAGCAGGGCAAAGCCGTCGGCTGCGCGCAAGCCTTCAAATACATGCTCGATGCCGTGGCCATAGGCATTGGCTTTGACGACGGCCCAGACCTTGGCGTCCGGCGCGGCCAGACGGGCGCGCGCCAGATTGTGGCGCAGGGCGGCGGTGTGAATGGTGGCTTGGATCGGGCGGGGCATGGGCACTCTGAGGTTAAAGCTTGGAGTCCGGATTTTGACACTTCGTTGG
>DATCIC010000468.1:0-6525 GCA_036508025.1 Rhodoferax sp.
TCGGGTCGCGGTTCTGGCCGAGGGTCGGGTGCAAGGGGTGGGATCGATGACCGAGCTCTCCGGCATGGATCACCCCGCGATCCGCCCCTTCTTTGAGGGCCCGCGCGCGCGTTCTGCCCAGCCCCAAAACCGGAAACCGGAAAAACAACCGGTCGACGCACCGACCCCTGGACCCATCGAGGAGGCATCATCGAAACCAAAGTGAACTATTCATTGGTGGGCGCTTTCGTGCTCATCCTCGGCGCTGTGTTGATTGCCGGCGTGCTCTGGCTCGCAGCCGGCGGCGCGTGGCAAAAGAAATACCATCTCTATTCTGCGACCGAGGACGAATCGGTGGCCGGCCTCAATCTGAATGCGCCGGTCAAGTACAACGGTGTCGATGTGGGACAGGTTCGGGCTATAGAGCTGGACGCGCGCAACCCCCAGCGGGTGAATCTGCTGTTCGCCATTGAGCAGGGCACACCGATCAAGGAAGACACCATCGCGGTGCTGAAGATTCAGGGCCTGACCGGCATCGCCTACGTCGAGCTCAGTGGCGGCGCCGTGGGTTCGCTGCCCTTGCGTGCGACTGCCGGCAACCGGTATCCCGTGATCCGTACCAAGCCCTCTCTCAGCGCCCGGCTGGAGAATGTGCTCACGAGTGTGCTGGCCAAGCTCGACAGCACGTCCAACAACATCAATGCCATCCTCAGCGACGACAACCGGGCAGCGTTCAAGAGCGCGCTGGCCGACATTGCCATCGTGGCGCGCACCGTCGCCGCACGCAAAGACACGATCGATACCGGCATCACCCATGCCGAACGCACGCTGGCCAATACATCGCAAGCCAGCGCGAACCTGGCGTCCGTGGTGGAGCGCCTCGGACGCAGCGCCGACGCCGTCGAGAAGATGGGCAATGAGGTCGCCAAGACCAGCGTCAGCGCAGGAACGGCTGTCGATGCGATCGGCTCCGACGTCAAGCGCTTTGGCCTGCAGACACAGCCGGAGCTGGAACGCCTGCTGGGCGAACTGAGCGCGCTGAGCACATCACTGCGGCGCCTGAGCGAGCAGACCGAGCGGGATCCGCGCGGCCTGCTGTTCGGCCGCAAACCGCTCCCGCCCGGTCCGGGAGAAACAGGAGCCAAACCATGAGAGCCACGAGCAGAACATTTTTTGCCAGACCGGGTCGCCTGTTGGCTGGCGCGCTGTCTGTGCTGGCGCTGGGTGCTTGCAGCGTGCTGAGCCCGACGGCAACGCCACCGCCAGCCTTCTACTCGCTCGACAGCGCGCCGGTCACTGCGCCAGCGTCAACGCCAGCAAGAACGGCTGCACCGACACTCATCATCAATCCGCCGCGCGCAGCGGCCGGCTTTGACAGCCAGCGCATCATCTACGTGCGCGAGAGCCACAAGCTTGAATACTTCGCGCACAGCGAATGGGTAGACCCGCCCGCGCGCATGCTCGGGTCCCTGCTGGTGGCGGCCATCGAGCAGACCGGGGCTTTCTCGGCGGTGGTGCTAACGCCCGGTGCGGCGGGCGGCGACCTGCGGCTCGACACCGAGATCGTGCGCCTGCAGCAGGAGTTTCAGACCTCTCCGAGTCGCGTGCGCTTTACGCTGCGGGCCTACCTGGTCGACGACAAGACACGTCGCGTGCTGGCATGGCGGCAGTTCGAGGCGGTGGCTGACGCGGCCAGCGACGACCCGTACAGCGGCGTGCTCGCGGCCAACCGTGCGGTGCAGACGGTATTGCAGCAACTCTCGGCTTTCTGCGCCGAGACCATGGCCAGCGCGACGCAGGCGAAGGGAGTTGACGCGCGTTAACGCGGGTTAACGCGGGACTTCTTTCTTTTTCCGGCACCACCAGCGAGCGTTGGTACAAGGCAAAATAGGGGCATTTCCCCAACCATAAACAGGCCAGCACCATGATCCCAACACCCAGCAGTACCGCAGACGACCCCGTTGGTCTGGTGCCAGAACCTTTGACGCCAGACGAGTTTGACGAAATCGACGCCATTCTGGACGACCTGCGCATCCGTGATGACGAGACGCCGCACCTGGAGTTCTGCGAAGGCTTCATGGCGGCGCTGATCTGCTGCCGCCGCCTGATCATGGCCTCGGAATACTTACCCGTGTTGTTGGCCATCGGTGACGAAGGTGCGCAGGATGAAGGCTCGTTTGCCGACGCGGCCCAGCAACAGCGCTTTTTCGAGCTGTGGACTCGGCGCTGGAACGAAGTGGCTGCGGCGCTCAATGCCAAGATAGAGAATCTGGGTGACGAAGCCGCCTACTACCCCGAGGTGATCGATATGCGTGGCGCTGTCGCCGCCTTGCCCGAAGAAGCGCGCGCCGAACTGGCCGCAGAGGTCATCCCGTCCTACGCCCAAATGTGGGCGCTGGGCTTTATGTATGCGGTCGAGAGCTGGCCCGAAGAATGGGCGGCGCCGCGCGACAAAGAGGCGGCCCAATGGCTGGACGAGGCGTTAGAGGCCATCGTCGCCCTGACCGAAGACGACACCGACGCGCCCGTGCTGTCGGTCTACGCCGAAGACGGCGCACCCAGCATCAGCGAAGAGCGTATGGAGGCGTATGCCAATGCCATCTGGGCCGTGTACGACCTGCGCGAACTCTGGCGCACCCTCGGGCCGCGCCAGCAGACCGTGCACAAGGCGCCCACACCCGGCCGCAACGACCCATGTCCTTGCGGCAGCGGCAAGAAATACAAGAAGTGCTGCGGCGCTTGAAGTTCATCCACAAGCGCGGCGCAAGCACCATTTGACGGGCCGCATCTGAATCCTATGGGGCCCCGCGCGGGCATCGATGATTGGGGCCGGGATTGCCGCTTTGCAGCGATACCCGACGACCACGAATGGCAGGTTCCTGGAAGTCCAGTGTTTGCCCGCCACCTCCGCAAATACCCCATCGACCATGCAGACGTGGAAGTGAATACGCCCGTTCAGGCTGGAGTCGAATCGGTTGATGAAAGCCACCGCGCCAATGTGCAGGGCTGCGTTGTCCACATTCGCCGCACCGGCGCAGTGGGCAGTGGGCAGTGGGCAGATAATGGCGCAGATTACCCAGCGCCAGCACACATGCGCTAGTGACAATGCGGGACTGTTCGGCGAGTGGCGGAAAGCACACCATTACCCAGATTAAGGCAAAGCGAACGCTCCGACAACCTCATTCAACCGCAATCGTGTCCGAGCCAGGCTTGGGGAGCGTTCTGCTGCGCGTTGCGGGCTCCATTCGGAGTTGACCCATGCGGTCAGGCGGGCGTTGTATCCCAAGCCTTGCGCCAAACTGCCGTCGATTGTTTTCAACAAGTCCTCTCTGATTTGTTTGGGAGCGCTCTTCGCGAGTTTTAACAACGACTGCTTGGGGTCTGCCAATTCATCAGGCGCGGCAGGCAAAACACCCTTTGCCCCAATCAGCGCCCGCATCGCAACGTGGTCAGCCAGCACCCAAGACTCCACTTCACGCACGGCAATCCGAAAAAGCAGATTGGCAGGGGGCGCACCAGCCAACCATTGGTCGCGAAACTCAACCAAACAATTTGCACGATCCAAGTCCGTCAGCACCAGCATCACCTGCTGTTGCGCCATTTGGTACCAGCTACCCATCCTGGAGCGCAGATAGCCATTCCCCGTCTTGCCCAACTTATGTTGAATGAAATGTGGCGTTGGAATTTCAGAAATCAGGCGCAGTGCAATTGCCTCACTGAGTTGGTCTTCCGTGGCAATGGCAATCGGCGTCATTGCCACAAGCCCAGCTGCGATACCTTCTCGGGGCGGGTCTTGGGCAACACCACTTCCGCAACACTGAGCCCGGCACCAAGCGCTTGCCGCTCGCTGGCATCCAAAGAACGCCCCGTGGTGCCTTGCTTGCCGGTTTCCAAAATCACAACACCCCGTTCATCAATGCCGGGGTTACTCAAAAGCGCATCGCTGTGTGTGGTCAAAACCACTTGACGCTTTGTTTTTCGATCGCGCTGCAAGCGATCCACTATCAGCGGGATTTCCTTCACGATGGCATCGTTGAGCGAAATTTCAGGCTCCTCCAACAACAACATGGAGCTGCCCTCCAGCAACGCCCAGAGCAGGCCAAACAAGCGCAGCGTCCCGTCTGAAAAATGCTCCTCAGACTGCCACCCCGCATGGGGGCGATGGTGGGCATAACGCGCCTCCAAATGTGGGTGGCCCATGTCGTCTTTCCTAAACCGCAAATCCTCAAACTGCGGCACCGCCAGCGAAAGTGCTTTTGAAATCTTGGCCAGGCGCGAGTTTCTGGTCTTTTCTGGTGTCTTGGACAAGCGTTCCAAAAAACCTTGGCCAAAAGGATCGTCCGTAAGCCGATGCCCGCCAATTTTTTCGCCAAAGCGCAGCAGTTGCGGCACCAGATGCAGGTAAGTGATATCGCTCAAAAAATCCGCGACGACCCGGAACTCGATATTGGTCTGAATTTGCTCCAGATGCGTTTGGGTGCGCAGCAGCACGTCTACATCGTCCTTGGAGTCTGGTCGATTCAAGATCAGCTCGCCTTCTTTCCAAACCTGCTCACGCGACACCAGCAGACGCTGCGCCCCCTTGCCCTCCGGTTTGAAGGCCAAAACGTACCGCCACACCGGTGGCTGATCCAGTTCTTGGCTGAGTTCAACATCGATCTCCACCTCGGGGTCGCGTCGGGCGTGCAGACAACGCACCTTGGAGATGCCGCCCCGCTCCGCAATAGCCGCCTGTAGCCCGCCGCCCTTGGTCTTGCTGACATCGCGCAAAAATCGCAACGCATCCAACAGATTGGACTTACCAGAAGCGTTGGGGCCCAGGACATAGGAAACGTCCCGCAGGGGTAAATCCAGCGATTGGAAGTTGCGCCAGTTTTTCAGTCGGATGTTGCTAATGAGCATGGTGTTGCCTTCGGCTGGTAAAGAGGACTAAGCGACATTTTCCACCATCGCCTCGGCCAGATGGGCACGGATAGGCATTTCAACACCATAAGACCAAGTATCGCACCTTGAAACAGCCAGCGATCCGGGTGAAACCCCTCGATTTGCCGCCCACCTGCGCCGTCCACCACTAAGAAATATGTACGCAAGAGTGATTTCCGGTGTGCGGCGTATACCGGGCGCAGAGCTACTCATGCAGCGCATGTGAATCGTCGTTTAGCTGCGTCACCAACTGATGCGCTGATCAACCTCGTAGTCCGGTGCGGGTTATGCCACCAGATCCCAGTGCGGCTCGATTTGCGCCCCATCATCCATCTGCGCATCACCACAGTTCTCCCACAGCGGTGGCCCGCGTGCCGGGGATATGTCTGTTTCAATGCCCGGTTTGGGGGAAGCAGATCGCCGACTACTACTACCGCTTTGTGTCTGAAGCCGGTATTGGCCTCGAAAATTGTTCGGCGCAACTGCCACCTACCTCGCTGCACTGGAATGCTGGCCCCGCTGGAAAGCCTAAGCCATTAGGCTGTGACGGCTTGCGCTACGCGTTTTCAGTTAGACTGAACTAAAGGAATCATCACTATGGCAGGCGTATTCGGTAAAGACCCCAACATGAAGAAAAGCAACCACGCGGAGCTCGAAAGGCTCAACTTGGAGCGCAAGCGCAAGTTGGCAGAAGCGGCTGTCAAGTTCACTCAAAAGAGACCAGTCGCTCCAAGCCGCGAAGCAGCCGTGAAATAACGTCTGGTCAGATAAAAACGGTCGTTGGGCAACAGCAAGGCCAAAAAGACGACGACGAGCCAGCGCAGCATGAGGGTCCGAGAACCAGGCGGGTGGCGGCACACGCGCTACAGCGTGTGCGTGCGGTCACCTTCGGAAAAGCCCAAGGCCTGCCACGGCTCACCCTTGTAAAAACCGATGACTTTGAACAGTTCGCCCATTTCATGCTCCATGATGAGTTTTTGCGCCCGCACCCGTTCTTGCAAGGTGGCGTTTTCCATCCTGCCCACCAAGCCACAGTTGATCAAGAACCGCGCCTGCGTGCAATAGCCCAGCACGCCCCAATCCGTCGCCTGGCAGGCCAGCGCCATGCCGGTGAAGTTGACATGCGCGGTGAGGTCTTTCAGGCCCACGTCGGCCAGCGGGTCGGTGTCGGACTGGTGGCTGCGGTGGCACATCACGGTGCCCATGTGGCGCTGCGGGTGGTAGTACTCGTGCTCGGGAAAGCCGTAGTCGATGAAAAAAGCCGCGCCAGCGCTCAGCTTGTCAGCCAGGGTGCGGATGAACGACTCGCCTTGCGGGTGGATTTCGGTCAGGTAGTCATGCTCGCCGTCAATGGCCAGCGGTGGACGTAAATCGGTCGGGCGATCCTGCCAGACAAATTCTCCCGCTGCACCCATTGCCACGCCGCGCTCGTACCAGACGCCCTTGACCCGGGCCAGCAACTTGACCGGCATGGCATCTAACACCTCGTTGCCGATCACCACGCCTTGCAAGGTGTCGGGCAGTTCATTCACCCATTGCACGGTGTCGCCGAATTTTCCCAGCTTGGTTTGCTGGCGCTCGCGCAGGCTGCCGGACAAATCAACAATGCTGTAGCGAGTCAAA
>DATCIC010000469.1:0-2011 GCA_036508025.1 Rhodoferax sp.
CAAATTCCTCCAGCGTGGTGCTGATGCACAAAGCGCGATTCACCCGGGCCTCGCTCATGGCTTGCCGGATGGCCGGCAGTTGGGTGAGAAGTTCAGGAAAATTGAGATGGCAGTGGGAGTCGGTAAACATAAGTATCAATAAGAGGCAACGGGTGCTTGTTAGACCGGCAGGGCCGAAAAGCCGTCCCGGCCCTATGTTGCGGCGCGCAGCGGCAGCGTTCAGATCGTTTGCGTTGGCCGATCAGATGCCAGGTGAGCACCCAGAATCTCTTCAATTTTGAGCTTGAGTAAATGCGCTTTTTCATCCTTGGGAAACAAAATGCCAACCCCCTGCATACGTTCGTTGGCAGCCCTGGGCGGTGTCACCCAAGCCACTTTGCCGGCAATCGGGTAACGCTGCGGATCTTCCGGCAGCGACAGCAGTACATAAACATCGTCGCCCAACTCATACTCGCGCGTTGTCGGAATAAAGATGCCGCCCTCGGTAAACAAAGGGATATAGGCGGCGTAGAGTGCCGACTTTTCCTTGATTGCCAATTGAATGACGCTCGGACGCGGGGCGACTGGCGTTGGATTTGTCATGGGCGTTGGATTTGTCATGGGCGTTCGCTAGTTCTTTGCATTGAGGGCATTTTGCGCCTGACTCACCAGTGCTTCCAGCATCAAACCACTGTTAAATGGGTGCTCCACCGTGCGCACGGCAGCCGCCAGCGCCTTGGCCCAAGCCGTCAAGGTGGCCAGGGAACTGCCGGCGGGCAGGTCAGCGGCATCAAAAAAACGGGGCGTGGCACCGGCTTTGACGGCCAGCAGGTCATGACAGAGCTTCTGCAAGGCATCGACGGCTTGCGTTGGGGTCCAGTCTTTGAGCCCGCTCACGTCACCGCGCGCCATCGCGTTCGGCAGCTTGACCCAGCTGGCGGGCGTCGGCCCGCCGGGGCCGGCTTGCGCCAACAGCAGGGCGTCGTCCGGGCGGCCACCGGAGGCGCGCAACATCACAGCCGCTTGGCGCCCGTCCAGGCCTTGCTGCTGCAGCCACGCCAGCGAGGTATCAAGCGCAGGCCAAACCATCGTGTGCGCCAAACAGCGACTGCGAATCGTGGGCAGCAACTGGTGGGCGGCATCGCTGGCCAACACAAACTTCACGTCGCCCGGTGGCTCTTCCAGGGTCTTGAGCAGCGCATTGGCAGTCACGTGGTTCATGCGCTCGGCCGGGAACACCAGCACCGCCTTGCCCCGACCGCGGGCGCTGGTGCGCTGCGAAAACTCCACCGCATCGCGCATGGCGTCGACCCGGATTTCCTTGCTCGGCTTGCGTGTTTTGGCATCAATCTCGCCTTGCGCCTTTTCACTCAGGGGCCAGCCCAGTTCCAGTGACACGGTCTCAGGCATCAACACGCACAAGTCAGCATGGGTGCGCACCTCAATCGCATGGCAACTGCCGCAAACGCCACAAGCGCCCTGCTCTGTCGGATGCTCACACAGCCAGGCGCTGACCAGCGCCAACGCCAGACGGTACTGGCCAAGCCCGGACGGGCCCACCAGCAACCAGGCATGGCCGTTTTGCGCCAGCAACTTTTTTGTTTGCGCGGCGATCCAGGGCGCCACATTGGGGAGGTTCATGCCAGCCAGCCCTTGGCTTGCACCGCGTGCAACACGTCTTGCCAGACCGCCTCACGCGTCTGGTGGGCCTCGATCCGGGCGAAGCGCTTGGGGCAAGCCATCATTCGTTGCCGGTAACCGTCAGACACGCGCCGGAAAAATTCGACCGGCTCGGCCTCAAACTTGTCTGGGCTGCGTGCGCCGGCCAAACGCTGCGCCGCAATTTCAGCCGCCAGATCAAACCACACCGTCAAATCCGGATTTCTTATGAAATCAGGCTCTACCCCTTGTACAGACTGCACAGTGCGCTCTAAAAAAGAGAGTGTTTTCAACTCAAAAGCGCGCCCACCGCCCTGGTAAGCAAAGGTGGCATCGGTAAAGCGGTCGCATAGCACGACGTCGCCCCGGGCCA
>DATCIC010000470.1:0-4181 GCA_036508025.1 Rhodoferax sp.
CCCATGACTGATGCAGTAATCGTCTCCACCGCGCGGACCGGTCTGGCCAAGAGCTGGAAGGGCGCATTCAACATGACTTACGGCGGCGGTCAAGGCGCCGCCGGTTTGTTTGAAGTCTGCTGAGCGCACCGCAATGGCAGAAGACTTTGACAGCTTCACCGGCACGCGCCCGGTTGCGTCGCAACACGCGTTCGATATGGATCGCTTGGCCCGCTTCATGCGCGAGCAGGTGGAAGGCTATTCAGGTGAGTTACAGGTGGAGCAGTTCAAGGGCGGGCAGTCCAACCCCACCTTTCGCCTGAGCGCAGGCGGGAAGCACTATGTCATGCGGCGCAAGCCACCGGGCGTGCTGCTGCCATCTGCGCACGCGGTCGATCGCGAGTTTCGCGTTATCAGTGCGCTGGCGGGCACTGATGTGCCGGTGCCGCGCGCCTACGCGCTGTGCGAGGATCCGCAAGTGATTGGCACTGCGTTCTACATCATGGATTGTCTCGAAGGGCGCGTCCTGTGGGATCCAAGCCTGCCCGGCATGACGCCGGCGCAGCGGACAGCGCATTTTGATGAGCTCAATCGTGTCATTGTCGCCCTGCACCGCGTTGATCCACAGGCCGTGGGTTTGGGCGACTACGGCAAGCCCGGCAACTATATCGAGCGTCAGGTCGGTCGCTGGAGCAAGCAGTACCGCGCGGCAGAAACTGAAACCATCGACGCGGCCAATCAGTTGATGGCGTGGCTGCCCAAACACATCCCGGCGGGTGAAGAGGTCGCCATTGTTCACGGCGACTACCGCTTTGACAACGTGATGTTTCACCCGACCGAGCCGCGCATTCTGGCGGTACTGGACTGGGAGCTTTCCACGCTGGGGCATCCCCTGGTCGATTTCGCCTACCACTGCATGACCTGGCGCATGCGTGGTGCGGGCTCGCGGGGTCTGGTTGGCCTGGACCTGCCCAGCCTGGGCATTCCCACTGAGCAGCAATACCTGCAGACCTATCTGAAGCGTACCGGCCGGGGCGACGCCGGTGCAGTCAGTGAGTCCGACTGGACTTATTACATGGTGTTCAACATGTTCCGCCTCGCCAGCATCCTGCAAGGCATCATGGCCCGTGCACTGCAAGGCAACGCCGCCAATGCGGCTGCGCTGGAAGCCGGCAAGCGGGCGCGGCCATTGGCCGAGCAGGCATGGGCACTGGCCCAGCGCATCGGCGCGTAACCAACGGAATTTACCCATGTCCAATCGCCACCTCGCCTTCTGGCCAGACAGCCAGCCGCAGCACCTGACGGTGCCGCAAACCAATTTGTTCTACAACGTGGAAGTATCCGCCACGCGCTTCCCCGACAAGCCTTACATCCTGTTCTACGACACGCCGATCACTTACGCCGAATTCAAGGACGAGGCCGAGCGCATCGCCGGCTATCTGGAGCAGGTATGCAAGGTCAAGAAAGGCGACCGCGTGCTGCTCTATATGCAAAACAGCCCGCAATTCGTGCTCGCCTATTACGGCATCCTGCGAGCCAATGCGGTGGTGGTCCCGGTCAACCCGATGAACCTGACCAACGAATTGCGCCATTACGTCAAGGACACCGGTGCGACGGCCGCGATCGTGGCGCAGGATATTTTTGCGCAGATGCAGCCGTTGCTGGATGAAGGGCTTGACCATATCCTGGTGGCGGCCTACTCGGATTACCTGAAGCACCCCACCGATCTCAAACTGCCCGACTTCGTCAGCGCGCCGCGCCAGCAGCTTTCCGGCACGGGCGTGACCTTGTGGCACGACATGCTGTCGCGCCATCTGCGGCCCGGCCCGCTCACCGCCGGACCGGATGATCTGTGCGTGATGCCCTACACCTCCGGCACAACCGGTCATCCGAAAGGTTGCATGCACACGCATCGCGGCACGATGGCCAGCATCGTCGCCAGCATGCAATGGTTCAACACCCATCAGGATTCCGTGTCGCTCGCGGTCCTGCCCTTTTTCCACGTGACCGGCATGCAGGGCAGCATGAGCGGCCCGCTGTACCACGGCAGCACGATGGTGGTGCTGCCACGCTGGGACCGCGAAGTCGTGGCGGAGTGCATCCAGCGCTACAAGGTCGCAACGCTGCAACTGATTTCGACCATGGTGGTGGATCTGCTGGCCAACCCGAAGATCGCCGAATACGACCTGTCCAGCCTGCGCGGCATCCGTGGCGGCGGCGCTGCCATGCCGGAAACCGTTGCGCAGAAACTGAAGGATTTGCTCGGCGTGCCCTATGTCGAGGGCTACGGCATGTCGGAGACGATCGCCGCCACCCACATCAATCCGGACGACCGGCCGAAAAAGCAGTGCCTCGGCATCCCGATCTACGGCGTCGATGCGCGCGTGGTAGATCCGTCCGATTTCCATGAATTGCCACCGGGTGAAGTCGGTGAAATCATCGTCAACGCGCCCAACGTGATGCAAGGCTACTGGAACAATCCGCAAGCAACCCAGGAAGCCTTTGTCGAGATCGACGGCAAGAGGTTCCTGCGCACCGGCGACTTGGCGAGGACCGACGAGGAAGGCTACTTCTTCATGGTTGACCGCTTGAAGCGCATGATCAACGCCTCCGGTTTCAAGGTGTGGCCGGCAGAGGTGGAGACACTGCTGTACCAGCATCCGGCCATCCAGGAAGCCTGCATCATCGCCGCGCGCGATCCGAAGCGCGGCGAAACGGTGAAGGCGGTGATCGTGCTGCGCGAAGCGTATCGCGGCAAGGTCACCGCAGAGGAAATCGTCGCGTGGGCACATGCCAACATGGCCGCCTACAAAACCCCGCGCATCGTGCAGTTCGTCGATGCGCTGCCGAAGTCGTCGACCGGCAAGCTGCAATGGCGTGAATTGCAGGAACGGGAAAATCAAACAGGAGACAGCCATGCGATTTGAAAACAAGGTAGCCATCATCACCGGCGCGGCCAGTGGCATTGGTCGCGCGCTCAGCGAGCGTCTAGCCGCCGAAGGCGCCTGCGTCGCGCTGGTCGACCGCAACGAAGATGGCTTGGCGGCGGCAGCGGCAGCGTTGCCGGACGCGTCGAAAGTCTGGTATCGCGCGCTCGACATTGCTGATGAAGGCGAAGTGCAAAGGTGCGTAGGCGATGTGCTCTCCGTATTTGGCCACATCGATGTCCTGTGCAACAACGCCGGCATCGCCGGTGGCGATTATTCGAAAATCACCGAGACCGACACCGTGATGTGGCAGCAGATTCTGGGTGTCAATGTCATGGGGGCCGTGCATTTCACCAAGTATGCGGGGCGCATCATGCGCGATCAGCGCGGCGGCGCCATTGTCAACACCGCGTCGGTGGCCGGTGTGCGTTCGGGCGCAGGTGGCAATGCCTACAGCGCGTCGAAGGCGGCGGTCATCAGCCTGACCATGACCAGCGCCTGCGACCTTGGCGAGTGGAATGTGCGCGTCAATGCGGTCTGCCCGGGCCTCATCGAAACCGGCATGACCGCACCGGTGTTTGCGCGCGCGCGTGCGGTGCAGAAAGAGGACAAGCTGGGCTCGCGTTGCGAACTGCGCCGCTACGGCCATCCGCAGGAAGTCGCGGCCGTCATCGCCTTTCTGGCCAGCGACGATGCCAGCTATGTGACGGGGCAGGCGCTACCGGTCGATGGCGGGAACACGGCTTCCCTGAATTTGCCGGGAATGAAAGTGTAAGGACGCCTCCATGCACACATCTTTACAAGACCCATGCGATAGGGTGTTGCTGGCGACACCGATTTGACCCAGGCTGCCGATTTCCGCTGACCCACCCCGTCAGTCGGGAAACCCGCGCGGTGCAACGATTTCAATCACTTTGCCCTGGGGCAGTCAAAGTCGGCAGCCTGGGTCAAAAGATATTCGGCAGCAACATACCATGAACTTCTTCTGCCCAGTGGATTAACCGCCAAGTGTTTGGTCCTGTTTTTTATACCAGACAAGTGCGTGCTAAACCAGCGCGGCGTGGCTCACCACAACACCAGCCCCCAGCCATTCATCTGGACCAAGAGCGTCCGCGATATCCTGCAAAAGGTCATCCGCGCCAACAACCACTTAAGTTCTAAACAGAATGCAACACTACACTAGGTGCCAGACTCTAGAAATAGCGCGCTTTTGCGTGCGATATTCCAACGATGCAAAGAAGAACCTGGCTCAAATTGGGTGCCGTATCGGCCACG
>DATCIC010000471.1:0-5148 GCA_036508025.1 Rhodoferax sp.
GGCGGCCTGGGGGCTTTCACGCCGGAACAGATTGGCCCCAGTGAGGTGCAGCACGGCAACGGCGTCATTGATATTCTGGTGGCCAACGAGCTTGAGGCGGTGGCGGCGGCGCGGCATTACCTGTCGTTCTTTCAGGGCCGCTCAAGCGACTGGCAGGCGCCAGACGTGCAGGCGCTGCGTGACGTGGTGCCGGAAAACCGTTTGCGCGTCTACGACACGCGCGCTGCCATCACCGGTATGGCTGATGAGGGCAGTGTGCTGCACCTGCGCAGCGGCTTTGGTCCAGGCATCCACACCGCGCTGGCGCGCATGGAGGGCCGCCCTGTCGGCATCCTGGCCAACAACCCGCTGCATCTGGGCGGCGCCATCGACGCCGATGCGGCCGACAAGGCGGCGCGCTTCATGCAACTGTGCAACGCGCACGGCTTGCCACTGATCAGCCTGGTGGACACACCCGGCTTCATGGTCGGGCCGGACATGGAAGCCCAGGCGCAGGTGCGCCATGTGAGCCGAATGTTCATCGCTGCAGCGCATCTGCGCGTGCCGTTTTTCAGCGTGGTGCTGCGCAAGGGCTACGGCCTGGGTGCCATGGCCATGACGGCCGGCGGCTTTCACTCGCCCCTGATGACCGTAGTCTGGCCGAGTGGCGAATTTGGCGCCATGGGGTTGGAGGGCGCAGTGCGTCTGGGCTACCGCAAGGAACTCGAAGCGCTGCCTGAAGGGCCGCAGCGCGAGGCTTTATTCGAGCAACTTGTGGCCAAACAATACGACAACGGCAGCGCCATCCACATGGCCGCCACGCTGGAGATTGACGCCGTGATTGACCCGGCGCAAACCCGCGCCTGGCTGGTACGGGGGCTGCAGATGCAGGGGGAGTTGCCGCAGGCGAGCGGGTTGGCAATTGACGCCTGGTAGGCGGGCAATTGCCGGGAAGAAACTGGACGCCGGTCTTAACGCATCAGCCGCTGCATCAGCACGTCTTTCAGGTCACGGCGCGCGTCTACGATGATGTGAGCGTAAACGGCGTCTTGCCGCACCTCGTAAATGATCCGATTCATGCCGGAGAGAATTTGCCGGTATTGGGTCAGATTGAGCAGGTCCAGTTCTGCTGGAATGTTGCCCAAGAGTGGGTAGGTGGCCAGATTGCGAACAGATGTCTTGATTTTTGCGTAGGTATCGCTCCAGGTGCTCACAGAGAAGTTTCGAACGATGTAGCCACGCAAAGCACGCAAATCGGCTTCAGCCGACGCCAGCAAGACGACTTTCACGGCAAGGCCGCGTGGTCCAAGTCCGCAAATACCTCTTCTGCATCCCGGAACTTGCCTTGTTCAATCTCTGCATTGCCCAAAGCCAATAGCTTGAGCAGCGCCAGCGTGTTTTCACGCTCCTCGTAGCTTTTCACGTCAATAACGACCAGGGTCGCTTCACCGTTTTGGGTAATGACCATGGGTTGGCGGCTCTCGGCCAGCTCTTTGACGATTTGCGCCGTATGACTCTTCAGGTAGCTGATGGGCTTGATTTGGGTAGACAGTTTCATGGTGGGCGTAGACCTTCAAAATGAACTAAACCAATTTTAGTCTTTATTCGGTCCTTCTGAGGAAGCCCCAGCCCCAGGGCCGAGCAACCGCTCATCCCGGCTACGGGGTAACTGAGGAATTTAGGATGATGGGAAAGCCGCTAAAATCTATGCGTCCCAGTAGTTTTCGTTGATTTTCTGGTCCGTCGCTGTTAAATATACGCGGACGCGTATATTTTGTTGACTGGATGGTTAAATTGGACGAAAATGTATTCGGTCGCATATAGTTTCAGAAATTACACCATGCTTATTCCTATCACCACCGTCGCTGAGCTTGGCATACTCCTTCGCGCGACACGTAAATCACAAGGGGTTCGCTTGGACGACGCCGCAGGCAGCGCAGGCGTAGGCCCCGTGTTCGCAGGCGAGGTCGAACGAGGTAAGGAAGCCGTGCAACTCGGCTTGGTTCTCAAGCTTCTGGAGGAGGTTGGCTTGCAACTCAAGGTGGACTTTCCCGAAAAGGCTCTTCCAATGCTACGGCAGCTTCAGGAAAAAGGCGTTCGCCCATTACCCCCTCGGCGCGCCTCAAAAGGAGCGAAATCGTGAGCTCCGCGCCTCGGGTGCTCAATGTTTCCATCAATGACCGCCCCGTCGGCCAGCTGAGAGAACTCAACGACATCTGGACGTTTGAATACGACGAGAGCTGGCTACAAGACCCCAACGCGTTCAGCCTGTCAAATGGGTTATCCATGACCACACGCTTGCACACAGACGGCTCATCCGTTCGTCCCGTGCAGTGGTACTTCGATAACCTGCTGCCTGAAGAACTTTTGCGTGAGGTCTTGGCAAAGGAAGCAAAAATCGACAAGTCCGATGCGTTCGGCCTGCTGAGACACTTTGGCTCGGAGTCTGCGGGCTCGCTCGTACTGCGCGAGCCTGGTGCGCCCGTTGCGGGGCAAGGATTGAAGCCGCTGACGCTTGCCGACCTGCAGCTGCGCATCAAGAACCTGCCTCACGCTTCCTTGACCCAAGCCGCCCCCAAGCGGATGTCTCTAGCCGGCGCCCAGCACAAAATGATCGTGGTGAGAGGGGGCAACGAGCTGTTCGAACCCTTGCCAGGCACACCCTCCACACACATCATCAAGCCCAACCCCCTGTCCCCGCACTATCCCTCATCGGTGATGAATGAGTTTTTCACCATGCGACTGGCCGACGCGGTAGGTGTGACGGTGCCCGCTGTTGATCGTCTGTATGCGCCCGCTCCCGTGTACCTCGTTGACCGATTCGACAGGGCCCGAGCTGCTGATAAATCGATTCAGCGCATTCACATCATCGACACCTGCCAGTTGCTTAATAAATCTCGCGCATTTAAGTATCAACAAGCAAATTTGGACACCTTGGCTGAAGCCATCAAGATGTGCCGCGCAAAGACGGCTGCACGGATTCAGCTATACCGCTGGCTGCTCTTTAATGTACTCATAGGCAACGGCGACAACCACCTTAAAAACATCTCTTTTACAGTGAATCACGAAGGGGTTAGCCTGGCCCCCTTCTACGATTTGTTGTGCACGGCGGTCTATGCCACGCAGGCTTATGCCCAGCAAATGCCGACTTGGCCACGAGTTGAGCTGGCGGTGTCGATTGAAGGCGTTAACTACTTCAATGACATCACCAGAGACACGCTACTCAAAGCTGGAGCGAGTTTGGGTTTGAACACTGGCACAGCTCTGCGGGAACTCGAAGCGATAGAGAAAAAACTCCCGGCTTCAGCTGATGTTCTCATTGAGGACATCACGCAAAAGTTCGAGAAATTCATACAAGAGAGTCCGGACCCTGAGGCAGTGCGGGCTCTCCGGGGCGGCGAGATGATGCTGCTGCGGGCTATTCGAAAAATCATCATCCAGGACATGCTGGAGCGTATCAAAAAGCGTTGATTCTCACCCGGCCACAGCCTGCAAGACAGCCGCAGCAAATGGGCAATGTAACGCGCATCGGCTTCTCCACCACAACGTGATCTTCCTCGGCGGCCAGTACGCGCTGGCCAAAGCGATCGATGTGCCTCCCCGGCGCATCAACGAAATCGTCAAAGGTTTGCGCGGCATCACTGTGGATACGGCCCTTCGATTTGGCGCCTACTTCGGCACCGACGCGCAGAGCTGGATCAATTTGCAGACTCACTTTGATACGGAACTGGCTCGCGCCGCGATGGTTGATGTCCTGGCACGCATCAAGCAGTGTCAGATTGCGGCGGTGTCTGACGCCGCTTGAACTTGCCTGTTCGCGCTAAACCGCTTGCGCCCTAACGACCCAACTGCTGCAACCACTGCGCCAACTCCTGCGCTGCCGCATCGGTGGCAAGCTGCAGGGCCTGGACACCGCCGGCAACATCGGCGCTGGGGGCCGGGCGCTGCACCACGACGATGCGCTGCGCCAGCAAGCCTTCACCGCTGGGGCTGGCCTGCGTGAGCGTGGCACGCAGGCGCAGCAGGCCCACGCTTGAGCCGGGCGCCTCAAACAGTTGGCTGAATTCTTCGAGCTCCAGGTGCAGGGTGATCGGGGTTACGCCGGCCAGCGCGCCCGGCGTTGCCAGCTTGGCGGCGCTGACGACGGCTCCCGGCTCCAGCAGGGTGCGGTCTTGCCCCAGCTGCTCGCGCAGGCGCTGGCGTACCAACTGGGCCGGTGGCATGCTCCAGCGCGCTAGCGCATAGGGCCGCAGTTGCTGCGCATTCGTATAAGCCAGCCGGTACAGCACGGCGCTGCCGTCGAGCGCGCTGCTGGCCTGCACCTCGTCCAGGACCAGTGGCGCCAGGGCGGACGCGCCGACCTGACCGGCCTGTGGCGCCGGCGCGCTGCTCAGACGGCCGGGCCCAAAGTCATACACCGCCTGACGCGCCGTGGGGCGCGTCAGGGCACAGCCGGTAAGCGCCAAAAAAAATACAAGAAATAGGGCTCTAGCCCCCGTGGAATAAGCGCGAGAGGCTATTGAATGTGTAGCGTATTTCATGGTTGACCTGGGGTTGCGGAAAAGCCGGGTTCGCCCGGGCCGGGCGCCACCGGCCCATTGCCCAAGAGCAAGGACTGCGGGTTGTCGCTGACGCTGGCGGCCGCCCGCCCGACCTGGCGCGTCATGCGGGCGGTGCCGCCCAGCGCCTGGTTCAGATGCGGCAGCGTCAAGGTGTTCAGGGTTTGGGCGCTGGCAGCCAGCGTGCCAACCCCCAGGCTCAGCTGGTCGAGCGTGCCGCCGGGCGCGTTCATGCGCTCGGTGACGGTTCTGAAAGCGCGGGCCGAGGCGCGGGCCTCGTCGGCACTGTCGCCGACCCGAACGGACGCGGCCTGCATTGTTTTGAGCGTGGCGGTGGCATCTTTCACCAGCGGCCCCAGCAGTTGGCCGGTGCGGTCTGAAAACTGCTGCAGGCCACGCGCCGCCTGACCGATGTTGTCGATCGCGCCGATCACGGTCTTTTGGTTGTCGTCGCCCAGCAGCTTGTTGACGCGCTGCGTGGTTTCGTCCAGTTGCCCCAGGATGCGCAGGCCGCGCTCGGACAGTTCGGCCAACAGGCCGGGCGCATCGGAATGCGCGCGGGTGGCTCCACATTGGCGCGCAGGGCGACCTTGGAGCTGCCGCTGTCGTC
>DATCIC010000472.1:0-2262 GCA_036508025.1 Rhodoferax sp.
TGGTCCGTGCCCACGCTGTTGCTGTATGCAGGGGCTGACCGATTGGTCAACCCGGCCGGCAATCGGGCCTTTGCCGCAGCGGCGCCCAAGACGGTGCTCAGCGCCCATTGCTTCGAGGGGCTGTACCACGAAATCTTCAACGAGCTCGACGCCGCGCCCGTTTTTGCTGAACTTAAAAAATGGCTCGACGCCCGGTTTTAGGTCGCTCGATGGAGGCTTTTGCTGCCAGCCGACTCTTGCTGCTTCTTGATATTTGACAGATGCCCGGCCCCGCCCTTGAGTACACTGGACCGCTTACCAACGGAGCACCCTCATGAAAATTCTTCTCGCCGTCGACGGCAGTGCCTACACCAAGAAGATGCTGGCTTACCTGAGCACGCATGATGAGACATTTAGCCCGGGCAACGCGTACTTCGTGCTCACCGTTCAGCCGGGAATACCGGCACGTGCACGCGCCGCCGTGGGCAAGCCAGTCATGGACAAATACTATGTGGACGAAGCCGAGCGGGTGCTCGCACCCGTGACCAAGTTTCTGTTGCGCCATGGCATCGACGCCAAAAGCGACTGGAAGATCGGCCACGCGGGCGAAACCATTGCCCAGTTCGCCGACAAAGGCAAGTTCGACATGATCATCATGGGCTCACATGGCCACGGCACACTGGTCAACCTGGTGATGGGATCGGTGGCCACCGAAGTGCTGGCGCACTGTAACGTGCCGGTGCTGCTGGTGCGTTGATCCGCGCAAGGCGCAGGCTGCAGATAGCTCTTCTTTTAGTAGCTATCCAGGCGTATTGGACGAGGGCTAGCGGGCATTTAGACCCTCAAAGCAGGTGCTGAGCACCAGGGTCACGATTTGCTCATCCTGGTACAGGCCACTCATCCTCAGAAACTCCAGCACCGGATCGCAGGCGCGGGCAACGAAGGTATACAAAATGGCAATCGCCGGCAGCGCCGGGTTGAGTGCCCCGGCGGCCTGAGCGGCCTCAATCCATGCGCCCAGGCGGTCGCTCACCGCCATCCAACCCTCCATGTAGTCTTTGTTGCCGGTCAAAGTGGCACGCAGCGTGGAGTTCCGGCTGGGCAAGGACGGCATATCACCCGCGAGCTTGACTTCCAGCGTCCAGCGCAGCACGGCACGCAGCTTGTCCAGCGGCGGCGCTTGCTCCGGCAGCGTACTGATGAAATCCCGCGCCCGGCGCATCACCCGCACCATGGCCACCGCCGCCAAGTCTTCCTTGCTGGCAAAGTGCTTATAGAGGCTGGCTTTGGCAATACCCACCTGGTGCGCCACCTCATCGACCGTCATGGCTTCAAAGCCTTTTTCAGCCAGCAGCCGATTCACGGTTTGAATAATGGCCTCTTCGCGGGCCTTGAGCATTTGCTGCTTGAACGAGGTTTTAACGACGGTGCTGGGGTTCATGCTCAGAACTTATCCAGGCGCGTCACCGCAGGGCCACGGCAGCGGCATCGGTCAAGGCTGCCGTCAACGCATCCAGCACCACCGAGTCCAGATTCCAGCAATGCCAGTACAGGTCGACCGGAAGCACATGCCCAGGCGCCAAATTCACCAGACGGCCACTGCGCAGATGCTCGCGCACCTGCAACTCCGGCAGCACGCTGACCCCCCAGCCCGCCAACACCGCGCTGACCTGGCCTTCCGAGCTGGGCACATACAACTGGCTCAGCGCCACATGTTTAAGATGAAAAGTGTGCGCGATGAACTCGCCCTGCAAATCATCCTTGCGGTTAAAGGCAATGAATGGCACATTGCGAAAATTGTGCGCTGACAAACCACCCGGGCAATGAGCCGCCGCATAGGCGGCTTCTGCGACCGCCAGATAACGCATCGCCCCCAGTGGCACCATCTTGCAACTGCGCAAGGCTTGCTTGAGCGTCGTCACGCAACCCAGCACCCGGCCCTCGCGCAGCCACTCGATGGTGAAGTCCTGGTCATCGGTGATGATTTCGAGCCCGAGGCCGCGCCGTGCCAGCTCACCCAAAGCCCCCAGCGCCCAGGTGGCAATGCTGTCGGCGTTGACGGCAATCGAAATGCGCCCTTCCTCGCGCGCACCGCGCAGCGAGCTGGGTGCCAGCTCTTTCAGGTCGCGCTCCAGATCGGCACGCAACAGGCGCAGCATCTTGGTGTGCTTGAGCAGCAGTTGCCCCGCAGCAGTGGCTTTTAGCGGCCGACTGCGCACAATCAGGACCGTACCCACCTGTACTTCGAGCGAGCGCAAACGCTGCGACACGGCCGATTGGGTG
>DATCIC010000473.1:0-2385 GCA_036508025.1 Rhodoferax sp.
CGGGGTGAACGTTGCGAAGCAGTTCCGCCAAGGGGCTGGTCAGGTGGGAGCCCTCCAACCATGTCACCAAGCGTGAATGTAGCGCGGGTTCCTGCTCCAGAAGGTTGATCACCTGCGTCATGAGTGATGGAATCGTCAGGGTGATGAAGAGAACGGTGAGCACCACAAGCGCGGTGAAAACGATCGCGATATCCAGGCCCCGGCGCATGCGCCGCTTTTCGAGCGACCGGATCGCGGGACTTATGGTGCCGACGATGATGAGGGCCGCCACCAGCACCAGAAGCACCGGTAGAAGCTGGTTCAGCAACCACAGGCCAGGGATGAGGAGTACCAAAATGATGAGGGTGCCAGGAGAAGGCTCGATTCGAATCACACGGCGCTGATCCTCCTTTGGAGGAAGTCCAGCGGGTCCCTGAATCGGCATCATGTCGCTTGCGCTCCAAGTTGGTCACCAAATAATGCGCAAAGCCCCTTACCACAAGGCTTTGCAAGCTGTGAACCGTACGAAAAGGACAACACTTTTTTTTCGTGAGGCCGGCCATCCATCCTGTGTTGCGTGCGACGCGCCGGCCGAACCAGAGGCGTGACGGCATTCGTTACAGGCACTATAGCTTACCTGCGGAGCAATGCCATGCACACACCAACCACCCGCTCTTCCCGGATATTCATCACCGGCATGACTATCCATAGATGGGTCACCCCCTCCTTCCAGGGGAAAACCGTTGCAAATTCACACAGTCGCAGATACGCTACAGCATGCGGCAAGCAACATCGAGAAAAAACTTGTTGCTGATACGCCGTTCGAACAAATCGGCGGCGAACCCAAGGTGCAGGCCTTGGTGGAGCGTTTTTACGACCTGATGGACCAGGAGCCGGGCTACCGGGCGGTGCGTGCGGCGCATGGCAACGTGCTTGACGACGCCCGGAAAAAGTTGTTCTTGTTCTTATGTGGCTGGCTTGGCGATCAGCCGCGCGAGCCCATCAGTAACACCAGCAGAGCGCCGCCACCGCCGTCAGCCGGCTTGGCCTGAACAAAGGCCAGCACTTCGTTTTTTTGCACCAGCCAGCTTTGCACCCGGCTTTTGAGGATCGGCGCTTTGCCGGGTGAGCCCAACCCTTTGCCGTGGATCACGCGCACGCAGCGCAGGCCCTGTTTGAAGGCCTCGCGGATGAAGATGCTGAGCACTTCGCGGGCATCGTCGCGGCGCAGGCCGTGCAGGTCCAACTGGCGCTGGATCGACCAGTCACCCCGGCGCAGCTTGCGTGTCACGTCCGGGCCGATGCCGGGGCGGCGAAAGCTGAGCAGGTCGTCGCTGTCAAGCAGCGTGCCGACGTCAAACTCGTCGCTGATCGCCTCCTTGAGCACCGCTTTTTCATCCTGTTGGTACTGCATGGCCAGCGGCATTTTTTGCTCTGCTTTGTGGAGCACCTTGCGCTTGTCTGGTATGGGCTTGACGGCTCCAGCGGCTCTGACGAATAAATCCTTGTCGCTGGCCGCCTGTTTCACGGCTTTGACCTGGGCGCTGGCCTGTTCGGTGCGCTGTTTGGCCTGCTCGGCGATGGCCTTTTTGACCACCTTGAGGTCGCCAAGAGCTCTGACTTTGACGGCCTTCACATCAAGCCCCGCTCGGCCATTGACAGCGCTTCTCCCGGTGCCACGATGACGTGGTCCAGCACCCGCACGTCGATGAGTGCCAGCGTGGTCTTCAGCGTCTGCGTCAGCATCTCATCGGCGCGTGACGGCTGCACCGTGCCGCTGGGGTGGTTGTGCGCCAGCACCACGGCGCTTGCCTGGTGGTGCAGGGCGCGCAGCACCACTTCACGCGGGTAAACACTGGTTTGTGTCAGGGTGCCGCGGAACAACTCTTCCAACGCCAGCAAGCGGTTTTGCACGTCCAGAAACAGCACCGCAAACACCTCATGTGGTTTGGCCGCCAGGTGCAGTTGCAGATAATGCTTGACGGCGTCGGGCGTGGCAAAGATGGTGCGCTCTTTCAGTTGCTGGGCCAGGGCGCGACGCGACAACTCCAGCACCGCCACCAGTTCGGCGCGTTTGGCCGGCCCCAGGCCCTTGACGCGTTTGAGGTCATCGGCGGTGGCGTGCAGCAGGCCGGCGATGCCGTCAAAGCCATCGTTGTCGTCACTGCTGGATTTTTTGAGTTCGAGCAACTCGCGCGCCATTTGCAGCACGCCCTTGCCCTTGATGCCGGTGCGCAGCAGGATCGCCAACAGCTCGACGTCGCTCAGGGCGCCGGGGCCGCGCGCCAGCAGCTTTTCACGCGGACGGGCATCAGGGGGGAGGTCTTTGAGGGGCATGAGTCGGCCATTTTAGAAGAGGGCAGTTTAGACGGTCGTCTCTTGCAGCATTCGACAGCCGCGGGCAAA
>DATCIC010000474.1:0-2911 GCA_036508025.1 Rhodoferax sp.
CCCCGTTTGCTGGCGCGGCCACTGCTGGACGAGCACTTCCACGTACATCCCAGCGTCTGGAACCGCGACACCTTGGTGGGCGCGGCTCTGTTCGGCGTCGGCTGGGGCCTGTGCGGCGTGTGCCCCGGCCCGGCCATTGCGGGCCTGGGCGCGGGCAACTGGAGCCTGCTGTGGGCACTGACCGGCATCGCGCTGGGCGCGCTGGTGCAAGGGATCAGGGCGAAGTGAGCGGCTGCGGGCTGCCATATTGAAATGGTCGAAGGGCGCACCATCGAACAAAAGAAAAAGCTGGTGGAAGAAATCACCCGCGTCACCGTTGAAGTGCTGGGCGGGAGCCCCGACTCGGTCGATATTTTGATCACCGACGTCAAGCGCGAAAACTGGGCAACCGGTGGCGTGCTGTGGACGGAACCGCGTTCGTAATGGTCGCGCCGAAACCTTCAATATCCTTACTACTGATCAAAACCGAGGGTTTACCCTATACTGCAGTGCAACATTAATCGTTTATCCAGAGGATTTACCATGACAACGACAACACTGCACTCTCTGAACCTCGCACCAGCGCAACCCTCAAACGTGGGCGACGCCTTTCATGGACTGGTCATTGCGGGCCATCGACTGGCGCTGGCCCTATGGGCAGCCGCCAGCTCGCGCATCAGCGTGGGGCAGCCACAGACCGCCAAGACCGCATTTGAGGAGGCAGAAGAACTGCGCGCCTTTGCGTCCGAACAGATCAACAGCGACCCGCGTTTTGCCAACGATCTATTCGCCGCCGCGGACCGGCACGAGAGTTCCGCCCGCATCTGAGGCGACGTCAGTCCGGCGGGCGCTAGGCGCCTCGTAGCCCGGAAATGCCTCGGGCTCTGGCAGCCCTTGCTACCTTTCGTTGCACAATAACCCGCGCCATTGACACCTAGGACGCAAAAGGGGCGCACCATGAAGGGTCACTCACCATCTGGAGATAGCGTATGAAATCCACTGCCATTGTTTTTGCCATTGCCGCCGCAAGCCTCGGGTTTAGCGCAATCTCGTTAGCACAGGGCAATGGCCGGAACGGCATGCATGAGGAGCCTGTGCAGGTTCAGCAGACCGACTCCCGCCACGCTGACCAGCGTGACCAGCGGCGTTATAACCGCCGTGACGAACGCCGCACGGAACAGCGTTATGTCAGACAGGATGATCACCGGTTCGACCAAGGCGAGGTGCGTCGAAACGACCGCAATGATTACTACAGCGCACGCGGCCCGGACTTCAGGCGCGGTGGCTACATTCCGCGCGAATACCGCAACCACCAGTACGTGGTGACGGACTACCGCTCGTACCACCTGAGCCCGCCCCCGTACGGCCAGCAGTGGGTGCAGGTGGGGCCGGACTATGTGTTGGTCGCCATTGCCACAGGCCTGATCGCAAACATCATTCTCAGCCACTGACGCAGCAGCGCCCGCCTGCCGGGCAGCCGCCTGCAGCAGCGAGACGTCTCTCAACTCGGTCACCACACAGTGCGACGGCACCTTGCCATGCGCATGGGTAGCTGGTTTTGACATTCTCAAAGACATCGAGTTTCCCTGGCCGATTGCCAGCCTGCCTGCGGCTGTTTGCGCAGAAACGGTTCGCGTTTAAAAACTGATGCGCCAATGTGGTGTAGCATTTAACGCGTCAATTTCGATTGGCGCTTTTGCTGCATAAGACTCAACCATGCCATCCAATAACAACTCCTTGCGCTCTATGAATTGGTCCTTATTCGGACTGACCTTGTTGTTTGTCGTTGTCTGGCAGGCGCCCGCGTTCTATGTCGTTGAGGGATTGGCAAACTACCTGCCGCTGCACATGTTTGCCGAAACATCTTCCATCATCGTTTCCATGATGGTGTTCGGTGTTGTCTGGAATGTTCACAGCACGCAGCGTTCCAGCAATATCGTGATTCTTTCCTGCGCACTGCTGGCGGTCGGGTTGATCGATTTCGCCCATATGCTGTCGTTCAAGGGCATGCCGGATTTCATTACGCCCAGCGAACCGGAAAAGGCCATCAACTTATGGCTGTCGGCGCGCCTGCTGGCCGCGTTGGCGCTGCTTGTCGTCGCTTTGCGGCCTTGGCAACTGTCGCACAATCCACGCGAACGCTACGGATGTCTGGCGGGTAGCCTCGCTGTCGCCGCAGCGGTGATCTGGCTGGGGCTGGTTTATCCGCAAGCCTGGCCGCGCACCTTCATCGCCGGGCAGGGACTGACGCCGTTCAAGATCGGCGCGGAATACGCGATCATCGCTACCCTGCTGATCCCCGCCGTATTGTTTTATATTCAAGCCAAACGACCGCAATCCTACGATGCCGCCAGCCTGTTCGCCGCGACGGCAATCACCATCCTGAGCGAACTGAGTTTCACGCTGTATTCCGATGTTGCCGACATATTCAATCTGCTCGGGCATCTGTACAAGATCGTGGCCTATTTCTTTATCTACCGCGCGGTGTTCATCGTCAGTGTGAATGAGCCGTTTCAGCGGCTCGATGCCGAGCTTTCCGAGAACCGGCGCATAACGAAGGTAATGCAGACGGCTACGCTCTATACCCGCAGCCTGATCGAAGCGAGCCTGGATCCGCTGGTGA
Source organism: Rhodoferax sp. (assembly GCA_036508025.1). Lineage (GTDB taxonomy): Bacteria > Pseudomonadota > Gammaproteobacteria > Burkholderiales > Burkholderiaceae_C > Rhodoferax. Next base: position 2,603 of record DATCIC010000474.1, read on the forward strand.
CCATCAGTACCGAAGGCAAAATAACCGATGTCAACCGGGCAACCGAGGCCGTCACCGGCAGGAGCCGTTCCGAACTGATCGGGACCGACTTCTCCGACTACTTCACGGCGCCGGACAAGGCGCGCGAGGGCTATCAGCAGGTATTCTCTCGGGGCTTCGTTAGCGACTACCCGCTGGCCCTGCGCCACCGCGACGGCCATGTCACTGAGGTGCTGTACAACGCCAGCGTCTTCCGCAGTGAGGCAGGCGACGTGTTGGGCGTGTTTGCCGCCGCGCGTGATGTCACCGAGCGCAAGCGGGCGGAGGAAG
>DATCIC010000475.1:0-13712 GCA_036508025.1 Rhodoferax sp.
ATCCTGAACTTTGGGTCGCCTCCTTAAAAATCGTCAAAACGGGTTTACCCCAATACCCGCCTCGTGGCTGGCACCCTATGATTTAGATCGTAAATAGCACGACCGTTCTTTTTTATTTTATTGGAGTCAACAGATGAAGCAATTCAAAGTTCTAGCAACGGCCCTCGCCGCCGCGCTGCTGGTGGCCGCCTGCGGTGGTGGAGGCAATGGCGATCAGACGCCCCCGGTCAAGTATTCGGCAGTGGTGTCCTTTGGCGACAGTCTGAGTGATGCTGGCACTTACAACGTTGGCGCTATAAAGGCTGCTGGCGGCGGCATGTTCACTGTGAACGGCATCGCCGGAGCGATAGGTGCTGACCCGGTGCCCAGCTATAACTGGGCCCAATTGGTTTCCGCCTCGGCCGTCGGCAAACCCTCCTGCTCGGCACGAGTCGGTGGTTTCGGGGTCGTTGAAACGAAAAATCCTGACGCCCCAACCGAAGGTTGTTGGAACTATGCGCAGGGCGGCTCCCGTGTCTCCAATGCAAACGGCATCGGCAATCTTGAAGGCGGTGGCGGCGGTCTTGGCACTTTGCCCACTCTGGCAACTGGTGCAACCCGCGCCGGCGCGCTGACTGAACCCCTGATCACGCAGGTCAGCAACTACCTGATCGACGTCAATAACGGCGGCAAATTCACCGGCAATGAATTGGTCACCGTGCTGGCCGGTCCGAACGATCTGTTCGCCGCCCTCGACAAATTGAGTGCCGACGCCACTACACAGGGCAACAACGACTTCCCCGTTGAGTTGGCCAAGCTGCTTGTGGCAGACATATCACCAGCGGTGACGGACCCGGCCACGATTGGCGCCGATGTCACAGCTATTGCGACTGCTTTCGGCACCGCCATTGCGGCCGGTGGCAGCGCCAACGATGGTGCTTTGGCCGCCGTTCAAAAGGCAGCCACACTTGGCAGTGCCAATGCGGTTTACATCATGACTGTGGCAGGCACCGCACAAGCAACCGCAACCGCAGCAGGAAACGCAGCAGCAGCGCAAGTGATGGGCGCAGGTGGGACTGCAGCCGCCGCCGCAGCCGCAGCCGCAACCGCAGGAAATCAGGCGTTCGTTAGCTCACTGACCACGCAGTTGGTCGCCGGTATTCCGGCGGCAAATCAGGCGGCGGCGGCAACGGCAATTCCCACCGCATTCAGCACCGCTTACACCGCAGCGAAGACGGCAGGCGCGTCGGCCACGTCGGCGCAAAACCTCGGGCTGCTTGCAGCGTTCCAGGCTGCAGCTGATGCTGGCAGCACCAAGGTTAGCGCCGTTCTCGGAACGTCAAACCATGCCACCTTGGGCAATATTGGCAATGCCACCGTTGCGGCGCAGCAGGTTGCCACCACCTGGGCCGGCACCACGGGCGCCCAGCTGGCAGGTGCCGCTGTCGTTGAGGCGGCTGACGACCTGGCCGCAGAGGTCAACACCATGGTCACAACACAAGGCGCCAAACGCGTCGTGGTTCTCAACTTGCCCGACATGAGCCTGACGCCCAGCGCGCAAAGCAAGGACGCAGCTACCCAGGGCTTAATTCTTGGTTTGACCAAGAAATTCAACGGTGAGTTGCAGGCCAAACTGGGTGTCACCCTGGGTGTCCCCGCCAATGGCGTGCTCTTGGTTGACTTCTTTACCAACATGCAGAACAACGTCAACGACCCGGGCCACTACGCTCTCACCAACACGAAGGACGTTGCATGCAACTTAACGGCACCCGCCAATGCACTGGCCACGGCGGGACACGATGACGGCAGTTCTCTGGTTTGCAGGGCAAGCAATCTGATCGCCGGCGACACCTCGCATTACATGTTTGCCGACAAGGTCCACCCCACGCCTTACAGCCATAAACTTTTGTCCCAGGTCGTCAACAAAATCATGATCCAGGCTGGCTGGCTCTAATCAACGAACTTCAAGGAGAACCCTCAATGAAACATCAAATGAAGTTCCTCGCCGTTGCCGCCGCGGCCTTGCTGGCAGCGGGCAGCGTTTATGCCCAAACCGCCGGTACCTGGATGGTGCGCGCTGGCGCCACCAAGCTGGCGCCGGTTGGCCCGAGCGGCTGCATGACGGCCCCGGACTACGGTGATGGCAGCGGCTGCACCCGCAGCAATGTCAGCGCCGATACGCAGCTTGCCGGTGGTATCACCTACATGTACACCGACAACATTTCGGTCGATGTTCCGTTGGCTTTACCCTTCAAGCACAAGGTCATCGGCGCCGGCTCGATGGAAGGTACGGGTCAGCTGGGCGAAGTGAAGGCGCTGCCCATGACCGTGTTCCTGCAATACCGTTTTCTGGAAGCCAATGCCAAGTTCCGTCCCTATGTTGGCCTGGGTGTGACGTACGCCTACTTCTTCGACGAGCAAGGCAGTTACCACTTGACGCAAACCACCAATCCCGGGGGTTCGCCGACTTCCTTTACGGTGGATTCCAAGTTCATCCTGACGCCCCAAATCGGCGCCACCTTGGCTTTGAATGACAAATGGTTTATCGACGTGTTCTACAGCAAGACCAAGCTGAGCACAACAACGCACTTCTCCACAGGACAGTCAATGAAAGCTGACCTGGATCCAGCGGCTTACGGCATCGCGGTCGGCTACAAGTTTTAACTGACCAGCCGAATACCAGACATCCCCTGCAGGTCGAGAGACTTGCAGGGGATTTTTTATGGTTTTCATCGACCTCGCCAGCGCGACGGCCGCCAAGCTAGCTGGCTGCGCGCTGCAGGCGATCGCGCACGCCGTCCCACTCGGCACCCGCGGGTGGCGCTTCAATCCAGATCTGCTGTACGCCCTGGGCATCCAGGTCGCGCAGAACGGCAAACAATTCACGCGCCGCCTTTGCGGCGTCTGTGGGCATGCGTTGCGACAGCAGCCGGGACGACCGGCCTGGGGTAAGGCTACGGGCATAGACGCCAATCATCGGCCCCGTTAGGCCGTTCGCCTGCGTTGCGACAGTCCTGCTGGCGGCAGGACGATCAGCCGACCCATCAGCGACCAACGAAGCGATCTTCGTTCGCAACGCAGCCGCATCCATCAGCCGCACCGTGGCCTTCGGCGCGTAATGCGACTCCAGGGTGCCAGAGGCCTTGGGCGCTGGTGCAGCGTGCGCCGCAAGCTCGTCTTTCAACAGCACTTTCAAGCCGCAAGCCGCTTGCACTTGCTCGCGCGTGATAGCGCCGGGCCGCAACAGCACCGGCTGGCCGCGCGTGCAGTCGATGATGGTGGACTCAATGCCAACCGTACAGGCGCCACCGTCCAGAATCAGCAAGTCAGGGTCAAACTCGCTTTGCACATGAGCAGCAGTGGTCGGGCTGACCCGGCCAAACTGATTCGCGCTGGGGGCGGCGATGCCCCAGACCCAATGGGGCTTGGATGCCAATTCTTTTTCTTGCGACTTGGCGCTGTCAGAATGAGTGGGAATCTGCCCCCCATTCTGGAGAAGCGCCTGAAGCAGCGCCTGCGCCACCGGGTGTGACGGGCAGCGCAGGCCAATCGTGTCCTGCCCACCGGCTGCGGCGCTGGCCACACCGGCGCGGCGCGGCAGGATCAGCGTCAACGGCCCGGGCCAGAAGGCCTGCATCAGCTGGTCGGCAAAGTCCGGCACTTGGGCCGCAAAGTGGCCCACGCAGCTGGCGTCCCGCACATGCACGATCAGCGGGTGGTCAGCAGGGCGGCCTTTGGCCTTGAAGATTTTCGCCACGGCCGCGTCGTTTTCGGCATCCGCGGCCAAGCCGTACACCGTCTCAGTTGGCAAACCAAATAAGCCGCCAGCCCTTATGCATTGGGCGGCGACAGCTATTGAATCAGAAGCAAAACCATCCAGGATCATGGCCGACAAAACGTTCAAAAGGGGTCGATGCCGAGCAGCCCGGCGGCGGCCAATGCATTGGCACGCACCTCGGCCACGGTGGCGCCGGTGAAGCTCAGGTGTCCCATCTTGCGGCCCTTGCTGGCTTTGAGCTTGCCGTACAGGTGCAGATGCGCACCCGGCAGCGCCAGCACCTGATCCCACGGCGGCGACGCGCCATTGATCCACAAGTCCCCAAGCAAATTGAGCATGATGGCCGGGCTGTGCTGGCGCGGTTGCACCAGCGGCAAGCCAGCCAGGGTGCGCACTTGCAGGTCAAACTGCGACAGGTCGCAGGCGTCCAGCGTGTAATGGCCGCTGTTGTGCGGGCGCGGCGCCATCTCGTTCACGATCAAGGTGCCCAGCGTCTGCGCCGCTTTTGAGTCGTCTTGCAGCAAGAAAAACTCGACACACAGCACGCCCACGTACTGCAATTCATCTGCTATTGCTTTGGTAGCTGCTACCGCTTGTTGCACGAGGGCTGCAGCCATATTTCCTTCATAAGCCTGGGTGACTGCCAGAATGCCGTCGCGGTGCAGGTTGAGTTGCGGCGCGAAGTTGACACAGGTGCCGTCCCAGCCGCGCGCGACGATCACCGAACATTCGGCTCGCAGCGGCAGCATTTTCTCCAGCACGCAAGGCACATTCTTCAATTCATCCCAGGCCGCAGCCAGCTCGGCCCGGCTGCTGACCCGCAGCTGGCCTTTGCCGTCGTAGCCCAGGCGCGCGGTCTTCAGGATGCCGGGCAGCAAATCGTCGGCCACCGCCGCCAGCTGCGCCGCGGTTTCAATCACCGCATAGGGTGCCACCGGCACGCCACAGCGCACAAAATGCGCTTTCTCTTTGATCCGGTCTTGCGCGATGCCGACCGCCTCGGCGCTCGGCGCCACCGGCCGGTGGGCGCCGAGCGTGATCAGGGCCGGGGCCGGCACGTTCTCGAACTCGGTGGTGATCGCCGCGCAGCGCTGCATCAGTTGCGCCAGGCCTTGCTCGTTCAGGTAGTCGGTCTGGATGTGGTAATGACTCACCAGCCCGGCCGGACTGATGACGTCGGGATCGAGCACCACGGTGAAGTAACCCATGCTTTGGGCCGCCTGCACAAACATGCGGCCCAATTGACCGCCGCCCATGACGCCCAGCGTGGTCTGTTGGCCGCTGCCGGTGGTGCCGGGCAGAATCGTCTGGCGGCTCATAAAACGGGCGGCAGGGTCATGCCGCGGGCGGTTTCGGTTTGCGCGGTACGAAAGGCGTCGAGCTGGGCCCGCAGCGCGGTGTCGTGATTGGCCAGCATCGCCACCGCAAACAGCGCGGCGTTGGCAGCGCCGGCAGCGCCAATGGCAAAGGTGGCTACCGGCACGCCCTTGGGCATTTGCACAATGCTGTGCAGCGAGTCTACGCCCGACAGATGCCTGGACGCCACCGGCACGCCCAGCACCGGCACGGTGGTTTTGGCGGCCAGCATGCCCGGCAAGTGCGCCGCGCCACCGGCCCCGGCGATGATGGCTTGCAGGCCGCGCGCGCGCGCCGTTTCGGCGTAAGCAAACATATCGTCGGGCATGCGATGGGCCGAAACCACACGGGCCTCGTGCGTGATGCCAAACTGTTGGAGAATGTGGACTGCGTGTTGCATCGTGTCCCAGTCGGAGCTGGAGCCCATAACGACACCGATTTGAATTTTCATAGTGTTGAGGACAGTGCTTGCCAGTGCGCTACGCTTAGCCGGCTGCGGTCTGTCCCGCAAGTTGATTAAATTGAATTTTACTTACCCAACCCGAACTGCCCCCATGATGAACGTAACGATTGCAAATTTTGACGCCGAGGTGGTTGCCGCCTCGATGACTGTTCCCGTGCTGGTCGACTTCTGGGCCCCCTGGTGTGGCCCGTGCAAAGTCGTCGGCCCGCTGCTGGAAAAGCTGGAGACGGCGTACGCCGGGCGCTTCAAGCTGGTCAAGATCGACTCCGACCAGGAGCAGGAACTCAGCCAGGCCTTTGGCGTGCGCAGCATCCCCACCTGCGTGCTGATGGACCAGGGTAAGCCGGTCGATGGCTTCATGGGCGCCCTGCCGGAGGGCGAAATCAAGGCGTTTCTGGACAAACACCTGCCCGCCGGTGAGGTGCTGGAAGCCGAGGTGACGGCCGAGACGGTGTCGGACGCACCCGATGAGAACGATCCGGACGCCATCCGCGAAGCGTTGCAGCAAGCCGTGCTGAAGAACCCGGACGACGAAGAGGCCCGCTTCAACTACGTCAAACTGTTGCTGCAAGAGGGGCGCACGGATGACGCCAAAGTCGCCTTCGCCCCGGTGATTGCCAAGACCACCTTGGTGCGCCGCTTTGATTCGCTGCAGCGCTGGATGAATGCTATTGATTTTGTAGCTGATCGCGCAGATTTGACGGGGGCTACAGCTGGATTTTATGTAAAAATTGCGGCGAACAAGCGCGATTTTGACGCCCGCTTTGGCAAAGCCCAATCTTTGATCGCGGCGCAAGACTGGACCGGCGCCATGGACGAGCTGCTTGAAATCCTGATGCGCGACAAAAGCTGGGCCGACGAGCTGGCGCGCAAGACCTATATTGCGATTCTGGACCTCATCGAGCCGCCTCCGGTCAAGGTCGCCGACGGGCAAATTCCACCGGTGGACCCGGTGGTGGCAACCTATAGGCGCCGCCTGAGCAGCGTGGTGCTGAGCTGAATGGGCGGCAGCGCTTAAATCAACCCGCTCATCGCTTTCTGTCTTTCAAGAGATCCCGCAAGCGCTTCGGCGCCGGGATCAGTGGCGTGCGGCTGCGCGTCCAGGCACCTTGTTCGGTTGGCGACAGGGCACGGCCCCGGCTCATGAACCAGGACGCCAGCTTGTACAAGCCCAGCTTGCTGTAAACCTGCGCCCAGACACCCCAGACTGCGGTGCCGGCGGTGGTGCGCGCGGCACCACTGCCGCGCAAGGTGGCATCAATGCTGTCAGGTCGCGCCTGGGCCTCGTTGCGCAAGCGCACCAGAATGTCGGTGATCGGAATCTTGACCGGGCAGACTTCCACACAGGCGCCGCACAGGGTTGAGGCAAAAGCCAGCGGGTAGGTCGCATCCAGCCCCAGCATGTGCGGCGAGATGATGGCGCCAATCGGTCCCGGGTAGGTGGTGCCATAGGCGTGGCCGCCAATGCGGGCATAGACCGGGCAGTGGTTCATGCAGGCGCCACAGCGAATGCATTTCAGGGTCTCGCGCAGTTCCTCATCCGCGTAGGCCTGGGTGCGGCCGTTGTCGAGCAGGATCAGGTGCACTTCTTCGGGGCCATCCTTTTCACCCGGCTTGCGCGGGCCACTGATCAGGTTGAAGTAGGTGGTGACCGCTTGCCCCGTGGCTGAGCGTGACAGCAGGCTGTAGAGCGGGGGCACGTGTTCGAGCTTTTCCACCACTTTCTCAATCCCGGTGATGGCGATGTGCACGCGCGGCACGGTGGTGCACATGCGGCCATTGCCTTCGTTCTCGACCAGACACAAAGTGCCGGTCTCGGCGACGCAGAAGTTCACACCTGAGAGCCCAATGTCCGCGTCCGCAAACTTGCGCCGCAGCACTTTGCGCCCAATGCGAATTAAGGCATCCACATCTTCGGTGTAAGCCACGCCCGGAATTTCGTCGGCAAAGAGCTTGGCAATCTCCTGCTTGGTTTTATGGATGGCCGGCATGATGATGTGCGACGGCGTTTCACCGGCGAGCTGCACGATGTACTCGCCCATGTCGGACTCGAATGCTTCAATGCCGGCCGCTTCCATGGCATGGTTAAAACCCACCTCCTCGCTCACCATCGATTTGCCCTTGATGATGCGTTTGGCCTTGACCCGCTGCGCAATGCCGAGCGCGATGGCGTTGGCTTCATCAGGGGTTTGTGCCCAATGCACCTGGATGCCGTTGGCGGTCAGCTTTGCTTCGAGCTGTTCCAGCAGACGTGGCAGGTGGGCCAGGCTGTAGCGGCGGATGGCGGAGCCCAGGTCGCGCAGGCCCTGCAGCTCATCCTGATCCGGAAACTGGGCGCGCCGTTTGGCCATCAAGAAATCCATGGCGCCACGAAAATTCTTGCGTTGGCCCGGATCGTTAAGAACGCCCCGGCTGCGCTCCTTGAAGTCTTCCATCGGGTGAATTTTGATGACCTGGCTCATGCGGCTGCTCCCTGGTCGGCATTTTCTGCGTGGCGCAGCAGCACCACCAGTTCGCGCGGGCCATGGGCACCATAAGCCAGGGTTTGCTGAATGTCAGCGGTTTTGGACGGGCCGCAAATGAGCAAGGCGTTGGTCGGCAGGCCGTCCTTCCAGCCCTCTGTTGTGATGGCCGAATGAAAATCAGCGTGGATGGTGGCGACATCAAGCAACACGAAGTGCACCGACGGCACCAGAGACATCAAGCGTGGCTCCGAAGGCGTGGGCCACAGAATCAAACTTCCGATTTCGGCAATGGCACTGCGTGCCAACGTCAGTGAGGCATCAATGTCGTCGAACAAGACATCGCGCCAGGAGTCGATGGCATCGGTATAGCGGATCAGCGTCAGATTCTCGGGGTGGCGGGCTTCCAGCACGTCCCCATGCGGCGTGTCCGTGCCAATCAACAAGTTGCGCAGACCCTTCGCTGCTGCGATGCGCAGCAGCACCTCAAGCCAATCGGTGGCGCTGACGTCATGCACTTCGGTTTTCACGGCTTCCAGCGCGGCGCGCAGACGGGTGATGCGCTGATCTGTATCTTCGTTGCGGCGGTGCGCATCAAACCAGGCTTTGACATCGGGCAGGGCCGGCACTTCTGCAATCGGGGCAGCGTGCAGGCGAGCCAGGATGCTGTCGCGAGCGCTCATGATGCGGCCTGCGTCGTGCGGCGCCATAGAAAGCTGGCCAGGTGCTCACCCGGCAAGGTGGGCGTGGTGCGCCCGGCCAGTTCATCCTGCTTGGCAGCGCGGCCGGTGATATTGAGCAGGCAGCCACAGTCGGCGCTGACGACCCGCGCGGCCCCGGTATCTCTAATGGCGGCTACTTTATCGGTCGCAATCGCCTCCGAGATGTCGGGGTAGCGCATGGCGAAGGTGCCGCCAAAGCCGCAGCATTCTTCAATCCGCGCCTGTTCGACCACATTCACTTGCGCCAGGCTGTCAAGCAGTGCGGCGCTGGTTTCATGCGAGCCCATTTCGCGCCGTGCATGGCAGGAGGTATGCAGCGCCACGGTGCAGGGTGTGCCCAGATCAGGCTGGCTGAAATTGACGACATGCACCAGAAACTCACTGAGCTCATAAACGCGCTCGGACAGATCGACCGCCTTGGCATGCAACACCGGATCATCCGCAAACAAATGCGGATAGTGTTTGCGAATCATGCCGCCGCACGAGCCTGACGGGATCACTACCGGCCAGGGCTCCACAAACAGATTCAACTGCTGCAAGGCCACCGCACGCGCCTCGTCCGGGAAACCGCTGCTGTGCGCCGGTTGGCCACAGCAGGTTTGCTGCTCCAGGTAATGCACGTTGATGCCTTCGCGTTCCAGCAGTCGCACCGTGTCAAGACCGGCCTCGGGCGTGAACTGGTCGATCAGGCAGGTGGCAAAAAGATAGACGTCTCGCGGCTTGGGCGGATACTGGCGCGGGAATTGGGTGTTCGGCTCCATGCGGGCGGTCTCCTCGGTCGTTCTCTCGGGGGGCTGATCAGCCCATCAACCGCGTCAGCGCCTCCTGGTATTTGGCAGCGGTCTTGGCAATCACCTCATCGGGCACGCGCGGCGCCGGCGGGGTTTTGTTCCAGGGCTGGCCGTTGACCTGCACCTGTTCCAGCCAGTCACGCACAAATTGCTTGTCAAAACTGGGCGGGTTGATGCCTTCCTGGTAGCTCTCGGCCGGCCAGAAGCGCGACGAATCGGGCGTGAGTACCTCGTCCATCAGCGTCAGCGTTCCCTGCGCATCCAGGCCAAACTCGAACTTGGTGTCGGCAATGATGATGCCCTTGGCGAGCGCAATTTCCGACGCCGCCTTGTAGATGGCCAGGCTGATGTCGCGGATGCGGGTGGCCAAATCCAGGCCGATCATCTCGACCGTCTGCTCGAAGGTGATGTTCTCGTCATGGTCGCCAGCTGGCGCCTTGGCCGCCGGGGTGTAAATCGGCTCCGGCAGTTTGGAGGCATTTTGCAATCCCGCTGGCAGCTTGACGCCACACACGGCACCGTTGTGCTGGTATTCCTTCCAGCCGCTGCCGGCCAGATAACCGCGTACCACGGCTTCCACCGGCAAGGGTTTGAGGCGCTTGACCAGCATCGAGCGGCCCACCACCTGCGGCACTTCGGCGGTGGTGACCACGCTTTCGGGCGCATCACCGGTGAGGTGAATCGGGCACAGGTTCAGACCCTTGGGACCGAGCTTGTCAAACCAGAACAGCGTCATTTGCGTCAGTAGCGCGCCTTTGCCCGGAATCGGCTCACCCATGATCACGTCAAAGGCGCTCAGGCGGTCAGAGGCCACCATCAGGATGCGGTCCTCACCGACGGCGTAGTTGTCGCGCACCTTGCCGCGTGCCAGCAGCGGCAAAGAGGTGAGCATGGAAGTGTGCAGAGCGGGTTGTGAAGTGTTCATGGAGATGGATGCCAGTCAAGAAAAAACCAGAAAGTGCTTGGTGTCCCAGACAGATTGGGTTGTGCGAGGTGTAACTCCATGAATTTTAAGCCCGCGCTTGCGCTGAAAGATGCTGCAAATTTAATAGCTGCTTAAGCCGATTCAGCGGGGGCTGGAAGCAAATAGGGCACATAAGCAAGACGCCGCATCGCCGCACGCCCATGCAAAGAAGCCACCCGCAGGTGGCTTCTTTAACCATAGAAAGACCAGCTAAAGATCAGTTCACCACTTGCGCCAGTTCACCGCGCGCGTATTGTCCCGCCACCACGCTCAATGAGTGGCCCTTGATTTTGGCCCCTTGACCTTCGCAACCAAACTCCAGGTAGCGCTGCTTGCACAGGGCCTTGGCGGCCTCACGGGCGGGCTTGAGCCAGTCGCGAGCATCGAATTTTTCGGGGTTTTCAAACATGTATTTGCGCACCGCTGCGGTCATGGCCAGCCGGATGTCGGTGTCGATGTTGATCTTGCGCACACCAAACTTGATGGCTTTCTGGATCTCCTCGACCGGCACGCCGTAGGTTTCGCGCATCTTGCCGCCAAACTGGTTGATGATGGCCAGCGACTCTTGCGGCACGCTGCTGGAGCCATGCATCACCAAATGGGTGTTGGGAATACGCTTGTTGATGGCCATCACGCGGTCAATCGCCAAAATATCGCCGGTGGGCTTGCGGGTGAATTTGTAGGCGCCGTGGCTGGTGCCAATGGCAATGGCCAGCGCGTCAAGCTGGGTGCGCTTGACAAAATCTGCCGCTTGCTCGGGGTCGGTCAGCATCTGCTCACGCGTCATGGTGGACTCGGTGCCGTGGCCGTCTTCCTTGTCACCTTTCATGGTTTCCAGCGAGCCCAGGCAGCCCAGCTCACCTTCCACCGTCACGCCAACGGCGTGCGCTATTGCGACCACTTTGCGAGTCACCTCGACGTTGTAGTCATAACTGGCAATGGTTTTGCCGTCACTCATCAACGAGCCGTCCATCATCACCGAGCTAAAGCCCAGGTTGATGGCGCCCTGGCACACATCGGGGCTTTGGCCGTGGTCCTGGTGCATCACCAACGGAATGTGCGGATAAGCTTCAATGGCGGCCAGAATCAGATGTTTGATGAAAGGTTCACCGGCGTACTTTCGCGCACCGGCGCTGGCTTGCAGAATGACCGGCGCGCCGACCTCATCGGCGGCCGACATGACGGCCTGCACCTGTTCGAGGTTATTGACGTTGAAAGCCGGGATGCCGTAGCCGTTGACTGCCGCGTGGTCGAGCAATTCGCGCATTGAAACAAGTGCCATGGTGTGTCCTTCAAGAGTTGGTAACTGATTGGTAACTGGCTTTGATTTTAACGGCGCACTTTGGGTGCGAGCCCGCTTCATTTCCAGAATCCCTTAAGCTGGTGCTAATCCGCGCAGATCACAATGATGCTTTCGCCACACACCCCATCCACCATGAAATTCTCATTCACCGCGCTCTTGAAATTGCTCGTGTTACTGCCGGGCCTGGCTTTGGCGCAAGGCAGCACGCCCTCCAAAGCACCCGCGAAAGCCCTTGCCGCTTCAGCGCCCATGGGCTTCAGCCGTGAAAAGGCCTCTGACATTTGCACCAGCGCGCCGCGCAGCGAGTGGCTCACCCAGGACGAAATGAAGTTGCTGGCCGAGCACCGTGGCTACCGCATCAAGACCTTCAAGCTGGCCAAAGGCGACTGCTATGAGATCTACGGTTTTGACCGAGAAGGCCGCATTGTCGAGGCCTACTTCAACCCGGCAACATCCCGCCTGGTGCGCCAAAACATCGCAAAATAAGCCTGTTTTTTAGCAGCGTGGCACCTAGCTCACTCTGCAAATCTTGAGCATGTTGGTGCCCCCGGGCGAGCCCATCGGCTCCCCGCAAGTGATGGCATAGATGTCGCCGGCCTGCACGATGCCGCGGGTTTTCAGGTAGTTCTCAGCCTCGTTCAGCGCAGTGTCGCGGTCGGCACTGGTGTCGATGAACAAAGGCCGCACATTGCGGAACAGCGTCATCCTGCGCTGCGTCGCTACTTTGGACGTGAGCGCGTAAATCGGCACTTGAATCAGGTGGCGGCTCATCCACAGCGCGGTGGAGCCGCTGTCGGTCATGGCCACAATCGCCTTGGCACCCAGATGATGCGCGGTAAACAAGGCGCCCATGGCAATCGACTGGTCAATGCGACTGAAGGTCTTGCCCGTGAAGTCGGCTTCGAGTTTGAAATCTACGCCGCCCTCGGCGGCGTGGCAAATTTTGGCCATCTCGATGACGGTCTCCAACGGGTATTTGCCCGCCGCCGTCTCCGCTGACAGCATGACAGCGTCGGTACCGTCCAACACTGCATTGGCGACGTCGCTCACCTCGGCGCGGGTCGGTACCGGGTTGGTGATCATCGACTCCATCATCTGGGTGGCGGTAATCACCACCTTGTCGTACTCACGGGCGAGTTTGATCATGCGTTTTTGCAGCGCTGGCACGACCGCATTGCCAACCTCGACGGCCAAGTCGCCGCGCGCCACCATGATGCCGTCGCTGGCGAGCAATATTTCTTCAAGTTTGGGAATCGCTTCGGCACGCTCGATCTTGGCAATCAGGCCGGGCCGGTGGCCGTTTTCGGCGGCCACATTGCACAACTGACGCGCCATCTCCATGTCAGTCGCGTTTTTCGGAAAACTCACGGCCACATAGTCAGCGTTAAAGCTCATCGCCGTGCGGATGTCGTCCATGTCCTTGGCGGTGAGAGCGGGTGCGCTCAGGCCCCCGCCTTGCTTGTTGATGCCCTTGTTGTTGCTCAACTCGCCACCCAGCTTGACGGTGGTGTGAATCGCCGTGCCCTTGACGGCATCGACCATGATGACGATCAGACCATCGTTGAGCAACAGCACATCGCCCGCCTTGACCTCGTTCGGCAGTGCCTTGTAGTCCAGCCCGACAGCGTCAATATCGCCGAGCTCGGTGCGCGCAGCATCAAGCACGAACTTTTGGCCCGGCTCCAGAATCACCTTGCCGTCGGCAAATTTTCCAACCCGAATTTTGGGACCCTGCAAGTCAGCCATGATGCCGATCTCGCGTCCGGCGCGCTTGGCGGCTTCGCGCACCAGACGCGCCCGGTCGATATGGTCCTGCGCTGTGCCATGACTGAAGTTCAGGCGCACCACATTGACACCAGCACGAATCATCTGTTCCAGCATCGCGGGGTCGCTC
>DATCIC010000476.1:0-3449 GCA_036508025.1 Rhodoferax sp.
TGGCTCATTTCTAAATGGTTGGGGACAGAGCTTGCCCACTTCGTGTGGCTGCGGTCTGTCCCGCAAGATTTCAGTTTTCAATGTTCTTCGGCCGGTGTGTCGGGCAGGGCGCGGGTGCGCAGCGCGGTGGCGGCCAGACCGCTTGCGACAATCAGGCCCATACCGGTCCATCCGAGCAGCGGTATCTGGTCACCAAACAATGCCAGGCTGTAGAAGGCGCCAAACACAATGCCGGAATACTGCAAATTGGCCACCAGCAGGGTCGAGCCGCGGCTGTAGGCGCGCGTCATGCACCACTGACCCAGGGCGCCCAGCACACCAATCGGTATCAGCCAGATGGAGGTTTGCCAGCTCACTGCCGTCCACGGGGTCAGGCCAGCGAAGGCGATGCCGACAAGGCCCACTACGGCGCAGCCGAGCGAAAAATAAAACACCGTGCGCCCTTCCGGCTCGCCGATCTTGCCGAGCGCCGTCACTTGCAGGTAGGCCAGCGCGGCGCCCAGCCCCGAGAGCAGGCCGATCAAGCCCGCAAACAACTGGTTCTGGTCCAGCGTGGGCCGCAGCATCATCACCACCCCGGCAAAGCCCATCAGCACAGTTGCCATCAGCGGCCCCTGACGCTGCGCCTGGCCGTAAAGCAGTGCGCCCCCCACAATGAAAGCTGCTACCCAGACCCCGCTCATGTAGTTCAGCGTCATGGCGGTGGCCAGTGGCAAATGCGCAATGGCATAAAACCAGGCGCCCAGTGACAGCACACCGATCAAGGTCCGCCAGGCATGCATCATCGGCACGGGGGTGCGCAGCGGTGTGCCGCGTGCGCGTAGCACCAGCGCCATGAACACGATGCTCACCACGCCACGGTAAAACACCAGTTCAAACAGGTTGAACTCATTTGATGCGATCTTGATGCCCACGGCCATGGTGGCAAAAAAGAACGACCCCCAAACCATCCAGAGTGCTTGCATAGCTTAATTTTTTAATAAAATAGGGCTCTAGCCACCGTGTAATGGGCGTTAGCAGCTATAAAAATAGTAGTAATTTTCTAATCGGGCCGATCGCTCATGCGACGCCGGTACCAGTCATGAAACTGCTGCATGCCGTCTTCCATCGGGCTCTGGTAGGGTCCAACCTCGTTGTCGCCGCGCTGCAGGAGCGCCCTGCGACCGGCGTCCATGCGTTCACCGATCTCGTCGTCCTCCAGACAGGTTTCCATGTAAGCGGCTTGCTGCGCTTCAACAAACTCACGCTCAAAGGCCTGAATCTCTTCCGGGTAATAGAACTCGACCTTGTTCAAGGTTTTGCCGACGCCCATCGGGTGCAGGGTCGAGACCGTCAGCACATGCGGATACCACTCGACCATGATGTGCGGGTAATAGGTAAGCCAGATCGCGCCCTGCTTGGGCAGCGCGCCGCCCCGGTAGGCGTTGAGGGCGTCCTGCCAGCGCTGATACACCGGGCTGCCGGCTTTTCTGCCGGGGCTGGTTACTCCTGCGCCCAGTCCAACGGTTTGCACCGAGTAGTTCTCCTTGAACTCCCAGCGCAAGTCATCACAAGTGACAAAACCGCCCAGACCGGGATGGAAAGGGCCAACGTGGTAGTCCTCCAGATAGACCTCGATGAAGGTCTTCCAGTTGTAGTTGCACTCGTGCAGCTCCACCTTGTCCAGCACAAAGCCGGAAAAATCCAGCTCAGCGCGCGGCCCCATGCCGGCCAGATCGGCCTCAATGTCGCGGCCGTTGTCTTCAAACAGCAGGCCGTTCCATTCCTTGAGCGGGTAGTTGTGCAGGTTCAGGCACGGGTCGTGCGGGAAGTGCGGCGCGCCCAGCAAGGTGCCGGCTGGCTGCGCACCGCTGGCGCTGTAAGTCCAGCGGTGCAAGGGGCACACAATGTTGCCTGCCGCCGCGCCCGGGTGCGTCAGGTCCACCGAGCCGCGCCCCTGCAGCATCACGGCTTGGCGATGGCGGCAGACGTTGGAGATCAGCTCTATCCCTTGCGGCGTGTGCACCAGGGCGCGCCCGTGAGCCTCGTGTGCCAGCGTGGCGTAATCGCCCACATCGGGCACACTTAAGACGTGCCCAACATAGCGCGGGCCATGCTGGAACAGGGTTTGCAGTTCGCGCTGGTACAGCGCTTCGTCAAAGTAGCTTGAAACTGGTAGTTGGCCGGTGGCCTGCTGCAGTTGAAGACTTAAATCAGACATCAGTCATGACCTAAAGACTCCCCACAGGGAGATGCGCCAAAGCGCGGTAAAAAGAAACCGGCGAGGGCCGGTTGGGAACGCAAATTGTACCTGTCAGGCTATTTTTGACGGTCAGGTAGGGATTGCCCAGTCCGGTTTTAGCGTCTTGCATCAGAGGTTTTGTGGGCCTTGGGCATGCCCGCCGTGACCAAAAGCCTAAAATCGCGCTCTTTTCTACGGAATTTCCCAGACCGCATGGCTTCGACTCCCAAAAACATTTCTGCCGCCCCGGCCAGTTTTGAGGCTGCCCAGGGAGAACTGGAGCAGTTGGTGGCCCGGCTGGAGTCGGGCGATTTGCCGCTGGATCAGCTGTTGAGTCAGTACCAGCGCGGGGCCGAATTGCTTAAATTTTGCCGTGACCGGCTGGAAGCGGTCGAAAGCCAGATCAAGGTACTCGATCAGGGGACGCTTAAAACATGGACACCCGAGTGACTGGCAGCGCTGCATTCAACCTGAGTGCCTGGAGCGCGGCGCATCTGGCGCACGTCGAGCGCGCGCTGGAGCGCTGGGTCTGCGCCGATGCAGCGACTGATGCCGAGGGGGGCGCCCCGCTTGAACTCATTGCTGCCATGCGTTACGCGGTGCTGGACGGTGGCAAGCGCTTGCGTCCCTTGCTGGTGCTGGCGGCGTCGGAGGCGGCCAGCGGCGAGCGGTCAGCGGCTGAGAATACGCCCGAAATTGCGCTGCGCGCCGCCTGTGCGGTGGAATTGATTCATGCTTATTCGCTGGTGCACGACGACCTGCCGTGCATGGACAACGACGTGTTGCGCCGGGGTAAAGCCACCGTGCATGTGAAATTTGGCGAGGCCAGCGCCATGCTCGCCGGAGACGCTCTGCAGGCGATGGCGTTTGAGTTGCTGACGCCTGAAGATGACGCCATCCCGGCCCGCCAGCAGGCCGCCTTGTGCCGTTTGCTGGCCCGCGCGGCCGGCAGCGCTGGCATGGCCGGTGGGCAGGCGATTGATCTGGCCAGTGTCGGCGTGGCACTCACCGAGCGCCAGTTGCGGCAGATGCACCGTCTGAAAACGGGTGCGCTCTTACAGGCCAGCGTGATGATGGGCGCTGCGTGCGCCAATGTGTCGCCCCAGGCCGAGGCCGCGCTCATGGCGTATGGCGCCGCGATCGGGCTGGCGTTTCAGGTGGTGGACGATATGCTCGATGTCACCGCCGACTCGGCGACGCTGGGTAAAACGGCGGGCAAAGACGCCGA
>DATCIC010000477.1:0-2359 GCA_036508025.1 Rhodoferax sp.
AGACGCAGTGGCCACTGGCCCTGCCACGGCAGTTTGAGCCGCCGCAGGCGCAATCGTTGCACCGGCCTTGGCTTCGGTGTCGATCCGGGCAATCAATTGCTCGGCCGCCACGGTGCCACCGTCAGGCACCAGAATCTCAACAATCACACCGGCTGACGGTGCGGGGACTTCCAGCACCACTTTGTCGGTTTCGATGTCAATCAGGATCTCATCGACGGCGACAGCGTCACCGACTTTTCTCTTCCACTGCAGCATGGTGGCTTCAGCCACGGATTCCGACAACTGCGGGACTTTAACTTCTACGATAGCCATGGTATTTCTTTCGTTATTTGGTCAGGACCGTGCCTTTGAGCTTGGCAAATGCGCCTTCAACCAGCGCCTTTTGCTGCTCCTGGTGCAAGTGGGCGTAACCCACCGCGGGGGACGCCGATGCCGCCCGACCTGAGTAGCCCCGCTTTTGCCCGTCGAACATGTTTTCATAGATGTAGTGCTGCACAAAGAACCAGGCCCCCTGGTTTTGCGGCTCATCCTGGCACCACACGATCTCGGTGGCATTCGGGTATTTTTTCAGTTCGGTCGCAAAGGCCTTGTGCGGGAACGGATACAACTGCTCAACGCGAATAATCGCCACGTCGTCGGCAGCGAGTTCCTCGCGTTTTTTGACCAGGTCGTAATAGACCTTGCCCGAACAGGCCACCATGCGTTTGACCTTGTCGGCTTTCAATGCCTTTTGCTCCGGAATGATGGTCTGGAAGCCACCCTTGGTGAATTCCGACAACGGTGAGGCCGCATCCTTGGCGCGCAACAGCGACTTGGGCGTCAGAATGATCAGGGGCTTGCGAATGTTGCGCACCATCTGGCGCCGCAAGATATGGAAAATCTGGCTTGCTGTGGTCGGCTGCACGACCTGCATGTTGGTGTCAGCACTTAACTGCATGAAGCGCTCCAGCCGCGCCGAACTGTGCTCGGGACCCTGGCCTTCATAGCCATGCGGCAGCATCAGCGTGATGCCGTTGACGCGGCCCCACTTGACTTCACCCGAGGCGATGAACTGGTCAATCACCACCTGCGCGCCGTTGGCGAAGTCGCCAAACTGGGCTTCCCAGATCACCAGGGTATTGGGTTCGTTGGACGCGTAGCCATACTCAAACGCGAGTACCGCTTCTTCCGAAAGGATCGAGTCGATGACGACAAACGGCGCCTGGTTGTCGGTCACGTTCTGCAGCGGGATATAGGTGCCCACATCCCACTTTTCACGGTTCTGGTCGTGAATCACCGAATGCCGATGGGTGAAGGTGCCGCGGCCGCAGTCTTCGCCGCTCAGGCGCACCGGGTAACCGCTGGCCACCAGCGAAGCAAAAGCCATGTGCTCGCCCATGCCCCAGTCCACCGGAATATCGCCCCGGCCCATGGCGGCGCGATCGTCGTAAACCTTCTTGACCAGGTTGTGCGGCGTCACGCTGGCCGGAATGGTGGTGATTTTTTCAGCCAGACGATTCCACTCACCCAAGGGAATTGCCGTCTCGGCGGCATCGGTCCACTTCTGGCCGATGAAGGGTGCCCAGTCAACCGCGTACTTGCTCTTGAAGTTGGTCAGCACCGGGTCCACCGTGTGTTTGCCTGCATCCATGGCAGCGCGGAAGGCTTTGACCATGTCATCACCCAGCGTGGCACCCAAACCCTGTGCCACCAACTTGTCGGCATACAGGCTGCGCGTTCCGGGATGGGCCGCGATCTTTTTGTACATCAGGGGCTGCGTCAACGCGGGCGTGTCCTGCTCGTTATGGCCGAGCTTGCGGAAACAAATAATGTCCACCACCACGTCTTTGCGAAACTCCAGCCGGAATTCCAGTGCCAACTGGGTCGCCAGCACCACGGCTTCCGGGTCATCGCCGTTCACGTGCACCACCGGAGCCTCAATCATCTTGATGACATCGGTGCAATACAGCGTGGAGCGGCTGTCGCGTGGATCGCTGGTGGTGAAACCAATCTGGTTGTTGATGATGATGTGCACTGTGCCACCGGTGCAGTAACCGCGCGTTTCAGACAGCGCAAAAGTCTCCATGTTCACGCCCTGGCCTGCGAAGGCCGCATCGCCATGCACCAGCACCGGCAACACCTGCTTGCCGTGCGGGTCGGCGCGGCGATCCATGCGGGCACGCACTGAGCCTTCCACCACCGGGTTAACGATTTCCAGATGCGAGGGGTTGAATGCCAGACTCAGGTGCACCGGGCCACCGCGCGTGGTGACGTCAGAACTGAAACCCTGGTGGTATTTCACGTCGCCGCTGGTCAATTCACTGGGCAAGATGCCGGCCGAATTGTTTGCCGAGTTTGACCATACCGCGCCCGAAGAATT